>JBEKZG010000086.1:0-9984 GCA_049510095.1 Occallatibacter sp. | reverse complement strand
ATGGAGAACCGGTATTTTACATCCGACCTGAGCAATCTCTCGTAAGCCTCGTCGACCTTCTGGATAGGGATCACTTCCACATCCGCAACGATGTTGTGTGCCCCGCAAAAGTCGAGCATCTCCTGGGTCTCCGCAAGCCCGCCAATGGGAGAACCGGAGAGACTACGGCGGCCCATGATGAGGCCGAATGCGGAGACCGGCAGCGGTTTCTCCGGTGCGCCGACGAGCGTAATGTTGCCATCGCGGCGGAGCAGACCGATGTAGGCATTGATGTCGTGATCGGCGGCGACAGCATCGAGGATGAAGTCAAAGCTTCCGGCGTGTTTGGCCATCTCGTCTGCGTTACGGGAGAGGACTACCTCGTCGGCTCCAAGTCGCAGCGCGTCCTCCTTCTTGCTGGCCGATGTGGTGAAAACTACCGTGTGGGCACCGAGGGCGTGCGCGAATTTGACACCCATGTGGCCGAGTCCGCCAAGACCAACGACTCCCACCTTCTTGCCCTTGGTCACGTTCCAATGGCGCATGGGCGAGTAGGTAGTAATTCCGGCGCAGAGCAGGGGTGCGGCTCCGGCAAGAACGAGGTTGGAGGGAACCCGGAGCACGAAGCGCTCAGTCAAAACGATCGAGTCGGAATAGCCGCCGTAGGTTACACCGCCGGAGTGCTTGTCAGGGAAGTTATAGGTGAGGGTGAGGCTGGGACAGAACTGCTCCAGCCCCGCACGGCACTCCGGACATGTGCCGTCGGAATCTACAAGGCACCCGACCGCGGCCAGGTCGCCCGCCTTGAATTTCGTGACCGCGGAACCAACCTTTGCGACTCGGCCCACAATCTCATGGCCCGGCACACAGGGATAAGCCGTCGGCATCACGCCGCTCCACTCGTTGCGGGCCTGGTGCAGATCTGAGTGGCAGATGCCACAGAACAGAATCTCGATCTGCACGTCGTTTTCGGTGGGATCGCGCCGCGTGATCGAGGTGGAAACAAACGGCGATGTCGCGCTCGCCACGGAATAAGCCTTTGCGCTGTACATGAAAATTACCTCCGCTTCTTCGCCAAATGGCGTATAAATCGCTCGAAGATCAGCCTACGGAATCGCGCCCTTCGAGCGGTATCCCGATTCTGCCAATCTATTGCCTATTTCTGTCGATGCCCGCATTTTTGTGCACAGCATCGTGAATTCCGCGTTAAGTTGGGTTTGAAGAAGTGAAGAAGTGAAGAAGTGAAGAAGTGAAAGGGTGAAAGAGTGAAATCTTCGAAGCACACCAAAGCGAGCTCGAACAATAGCGCAGTCCAAGCCGTGGATGCCATGCGGAAACAGCTGGCCAGCAAGATCGCCGCCCGAACCGTCGCGGAAGGAGACATGTTCACTCCCATCCCGGGCTTGCGCCTATATCGTCGTTCCGCAACCACCGCATGCGCTTCGGCGGCATATGAGCCCAGCCTGGTTGTCTTCCTGCAGGGCCAGAAGCGCATCAACGTCGGCAAAACCATCTATGTTTGCGACGGTTCGAACTTCCTCCTCACCTCTGTCGATTTGCCCGTGGTCAGCCAGGTCATTTCGGCCACTGAAAAAGAGCCCCTCCTGGGCATGGTTCTCAAGCTTGAAATGCCGGCAGTTCGCGAAATTCTTTCGCAGCAGGAGTTTCATCTGCGCGAGGAATCGGCTGACGCGCGTGCCATGGCAGTCGGCATCAGCTCAGTCGAACTCCTGGACGCCTGTTCCCGGCTCGTCGATTTGCTCGATACGCCGCAGGACATTCCCTTTCTCAGCGGCTTGATCCAGCGCGAAATCATCTTCCGATTGCTGCGCAGTCCGCAGGGAAAGCATCTCCGGGCCATCGCCACGCTGGGCGAGCAAAGCCACCGCACCGCCCTGGCGGTCGAGTGGCTGCGGAAGAACTACACTAAGCCGCTGCGGGTGGAAGAGCTCGCGTCCATGGCGCGAATGGGCGTATCGACACTCCACCATCAATTCCGTTCACTTACCGCCATGAGCCCTCTGCAATACCAGAAGCAAATTCGATTGCATGTTGCCCGTGAACGCATGCTTACGGAAAGCCTGGACGCTGCGAGCGCGGCTTTTGAGGTCGGGTATGAAAGCGCAAGCCAGTTCAGCCGCGAGTACAGCCGTTTCTTCGGCCAGCCGCCGATGCGCAATATCAAGGCCCTGCGCGACGGCAAAGCCGTGGCGATCAACGCTGCTCAGAACTAAACCGGCCGATGCCTCAGCTAGGGTATCACGATCTCCATTTTGAGCTTTCGGCTTGCTGTTCGCTTCATCCGGCGAAATGCTGGGCTGATTGGGAGAGGATGAACGCATCCAAGGCCAAATCGTTCACGGCGGTGCTGGAGCCGGCTGGGAACCGGCTGCGGTGGGTGATTGCGCGGGTCCCGTTCGACGTGACCGAGGCATGGCCGGAGCGGAAAGGATTGCGGGTTCGCGGCGCGATAGCCTCCCTGAACGGAAATGGCGGTTCTTCGATAGGCAGTGGTGTGGGGAAAGGCAGAGGCGCCGGGAAAGGCTCTGACGCTGGATTCGCCTTTCGCACTGCGCTGTTCCCCGATCCGCAGGGCGAGGGAAAGGTTCTGGTGGTGAACCGGAAGATGCAGGCGGGCGCGAAAGTTGCCGCCGGCGAGAAGGTGTGGATTCGGCTGGAGCCGGATCTAGAGGAACGGCCTGCGGAAGTCCCTCCAGAACTGGCCAAAGCTCTGAATGAAGATCGAAGGTTGAGAAAATGGTTCGACGGCCTGAGCTACTACACGCGCAGAATGATGGGCGCCATAGTGAACGAAGCCAAGTCGCCTGAAGCTCGCGAAAAGCGCGCCGCAAGGATGGCTGAATGGATCATGCTCGCGATGGAGGGCGAGAAGGAGACACCGCCCATTCTGAGAGCGGCATTCCTGCGTGAGCCGCTGGCGCGCAAGGGATGGGAGGCGATGACTCCGACGCAGCGGCGTAATCACCTGCTGGGAATATTCCATTATCAGAGTGCGAAGAGCAGGGAAACCCGGACGGCAGAGGCGGTGGAAGACGCCCTGCGTGTTGCGAGAAAAGGCGGCGCGTGAATTTTTTTGTTTAAACCTCGAATTTAAAAGTGACTCTAGAGGCGCTTTGGCCGTCTAATTTGACAAGATGAGTACTGCTGCCTCCGCCCGCCCCTTTTTTTCATCTGGATCCGCTACCGCAATTGACGAGCAGTTGCGGCAGGAGAGCCTAGCCGTCGCGCATGGGCTCAAGCGCCAGGAAGCGGGCCTGCTTGATGAGCTGATCGTCCGCTACCAGCATCGGCTGCTCCGCTATCTGCTGTACCTGACGAGCAACCGGGAGATGGCCGAGGATCTTTTCCAGGAAGTCTGGATGCGGGTGCTTGTCCGCGGCGGGCAGTTCAACGGCAAGGCCCGGTTCGATACGTGGCTTTTTACCATCGCCCGCAACCTGGTCATCGACCAGCGGCGCAAGCGGACAATGTCGAGTTTGGATGAGATTTTCGAGAGCAAGAACGATGACGACCGGCCGATGAGTTTTGAGGTCGCCGATAGTGAGCCGACTCCGTTTGACCGCTTTTCAAACCTGGAAGATCGGGAACAAATTGCGGCAGCGTTGTTGCGGCTGGATACGCTGCATCGCGAAGTACTGGTGCTTCGCTTCCATGAGGAACTGAGTCTTGAGGAGATAGCCAAGGTTACCGGTGCGCCTCTATCTACAGTCAAATCAAGGCTATACAGAGGAATGGCGGCGATGAAACCGCACCTGGAACAAAGCGGGGCGCGGCAGGCGGAGGCAGTTTGATGGCTGTTGAGGTCACCCGGAATTCGGGTGGCGGCGCGAACGACGAGAACAGGGCTCGAGCGGACGCCGAGAAAGATCTTGTTTCCGCTGTCGCCGGCTTTCAGGCTGGGCGGGAATCCGCCGTAGCCGATCGTACTTCCCGTGTTGTGAAGACCTCACTGGGCGTAATGAAGGATCAGAAGGCGGGACGCAAGCGAAGCCGTGCCCTGGCCATGGCGGCAGTTCTCGTTGTTCTTCTCATGCTTGGCCCGCTGGTCTGGTGGGCCGGCGAAACCCTGATGGAGGAAGAACGGCTGACCGGCATGACAGCCCAGCTGAGCATATGGATTTTCTTCCTCAGCGGGGCCTTACTGGGTGCGGCGCTGGTGGCGGGCTGGGTGCGGCACAACCGGTCTTGACTCGATAAGAATCTCAATTCACGATCCAATCTAAAATCCTAGCGAGCAGCGTGCAAACGAAAGCACGAGTGCGCGCAACTTCCGGATTCACTTTCCCGTCCATCACAATAGCGGTTAAGCTTGTTTTAAGCTTTGCTTAAGTTCTTGAGCGGCCCTCGAAGAGCGGGAAAAGTTATGCGCGATCCACAATCGATCACCGTGAACGAAGACACACGCCTGATTCCGGTGTGGTCCATAGTGGTCGCCACCGTGGCTTTTGTGCTGGTGGAGTATTACTTCTGGTTTATCTTGCCCCAGCAGCAACACCATCCGCCGCCGCTCGGTTTCCATGTTTATTTCAGCCTATCCGGTGGGGTGCTGATCGCGCTCTACTTCCTGATGCTGGGATACGTGAGCAAGGATGCGCCCCGGCGGGCGATGAGCGCGCGGTTCTGGATGGTAATCTGCTTCGTGATGCCGGGTGGAATTGGCGCGGTTCTTTATTTTCTGCTGCGCCAGCCGGAAGTTTCGCGCTGCCCGGCCTGCTCCACCCATGTGCAGAGCGATTTCCACTTCTGCCCGCAGTGCGATTACCAGCTTACTGCCAGCTGCGGCAACTGCTTCCGCACAGTGCGGGCAAGCGACCAGTTCTGCACGCGCTGCGGCCATGAGCTGGCTCGCGACCACATGCCGGCGCGCCTGAGGTTACTCGGCGAATAACCACCTGCGGTGGGGCAGACGCTCGCGGACCATTCGCACTGGTTTATTGCTCCTTTTCTTGCGGAATTGACCGGGCCGGTGGTGCTTCCTACAATCGAGCTTCCGGGTTAGCTTTCGAATGACCTAGCGGCCTAAATGACCATTTCCGCCCTCATCATCGACGACGAACAACTGGCCCGTGAAGAGCTCAAGTACCTGCTTGACCAGGTGGGCGGCGTAGATGTGGTGGCTCAAGGGACCAACGGCATTGAGGCCGTGGACCTTATCGAGGAACACCATCCGGACCTGGTTTTTCTGGATGTGCAGATGCCTGGACTTGACGGCTTTGCTGTGATCCAGCGGCTCATGGACCGCAGCCGGCAGAAGGCCGGCATGGTGAATGGCGGAGATACCGAACCATTGCCGCAGATCGTCTTTGCAACGGCCTACGATCAATACGCCGTGCGCGCATTCGACGTGAATGCGGTCGATTACCTGCTGAAGCCTTTTGACCGGACGCGCGTTCTGCAGGCTGTGGACCGGGTGCGGAGCCGTATGGCTGGGGGAGCAACGGGGTCGGCGACCACTTCGCCCGAGTCGCAAATCGATGCGCTGATCAAGCTGCTGAATCGTCCCAACGCCGTTTCGCGGGCGGCTCAGCCGGCCAAACTGATTGTGCAGGCGCAGAGCAGGCTGCTTTTGGTGGATCAGGCGGAGATTTGCTACGCCGCCATCGACGAAGGCGTGATCCGTGTGGTAACACAGAACTTTGAGGGGCAATCCAAGTGCCGCACACTTGAAGAACTGCTGGAATTACTCGATCCGGCAATCTTCTGGAGGGCTCATCGCGGCTTTGTGGTGAACATCAACCACATCCGCGAGGTGGTGCCGTGGTTCAAGTCCACTTACCAGTTGCGCATGAACGACAAGAAGCAGACCGAGATTCCTGTGAGCCGGGCTCAGACGAAGCGGCTCAGGGAACTGTTCAGCCTCTAGTGGAGCGGGTGTTCAATGATCGGAATCATAAATATGGTACGATTTCGCTATGCAGACCGTATTGGAAATCCCGGATAAGAAGTTCCACCAGTTGTCAGCGAAGGCGGAGAATGAGGGATTGTCTGTTCTCGATATCGTTCTGCGCGGCATCGACAAGGAACTGGGCGGGGATGAGGCACCGAACAAGGGGACGCGATTGACTGAGCCGATCCTTAAGTCCTATGCGCCCGGCTCGATCCGTCTCAACAATGAGCAAATATACGATCTCATCGGTTTTCCCTGATTTAAATGTGTGGCTGGCGCTCACTTCGCCGGATCACGAGCATTTCCCTTCGGCGTGGAACTGGTACATGACGTTGCCGGAGGAAGCGAATCTGATCTTTTGCCGGTTTACCCAGCTAGGACTGCCAAGGTTGCTGACCACCAAAGCGGCGATGGGTATGGGTACGCTGACGCAAGCCCAAGCATGGCAGGCTTACGACAGATGGCTTGAATCTGGCGGAGCAAAGCTGGCTGATGAAGCAACGGACCTTGAAATCAAATTCCGCTCCCAAACAAATACTGCGCAGGCATCGCCAAAAGCATGGGCGGACGCCTACCTGACAGCGTTCGCGGAAACGGCCAATCTGACTCTTGTCACCTTTGACCGCGCTATGGCGGGAAAGGCAGAGGGCGCGATCCTTCTCGAATAAGCAAGAATCTCTTTTTCCTGCCGCAGCTGCCTAGTCGTAGCGTTCGAAAACGATCTGCTTGCGATGCCAGCCGTAGCCGGCCAGCTTGTCGCGGACGCCGGTGACCATGTTGTTGAGGCCGCAGATGTACGCGTAGATATCGAAGCTTAGCTCTTTGGCAGGTATCGCCGGGTCGGGCGGCGGCTGTACAAGCGGCAGCCCAAGACGGGCGGCGCGGTCCTCGACGATTTTGGCCACATAGTCCTGCACGTAGCCGCGGTGGCCGGTCCAGCTTTCGGGCGCGCGGCTGAGTGTGGCGATGTAGTGAAAGTTGGGAATGCGGCTGGCGAGAGCCTCGAACTCGTCCCGGTAGTAGAGTTCACTTTCGTGACGTGTGCCGTAAACGAGCCAGATATCTCGGCCTTCGCTCCGGTCAGGACCACCTTCTGGGAACAGCCACTGGACAAAGCTGCGCATGGGCGCGATGCCTGTACCGGTGGCGACGAGAATGGAATCGGTCATGGGCTCGCGCAGAGTGAAATAGCCATGCGGACCGTGGATCCTGATGGTGCCACCGATGGGCAGGTCGGGCAGATCAGCCAGGTGGTTGGAGAAAAAGCCGCCCTCGACGCGGTTCACGCACAGGTCGAATCGGTTGCGGTCGGCGGCGGACGCGATTGAATAGGCGCGAGTCTGCTGTTTGCCGGTAGCGTCCTCCGCGACAGCGGAGACAAACTGGCCCGCGGCAAAAGGAAAACTCTCCAGCTCGTCAATGGCGAACTCGAAGTGGTAGCACTGCGCCGATTCGGAGATGCACTCTTTTTGGTCAAGACGTGCGGTATAAAGTTCACGCGCCAAGGCAATTCTCACTTGAAATAAAGATGAGGCCCAAGAATGGGACTGTTGGGAGTATCGCTAGATGAGGGGCAAAGTGGCAAGTGATGCAGATCCCACTTGGCACGTTAAGAGCGGCCAGGCCTGTGGACTCAGACGAACACAGACATCGGCCTGTTGTTCGACCACCGCCGCAATCCCGGCCGGATGGCAGTAGCCGGCATCGGCCAGCACCAGTTCTCGGGGGTGGAAATCGAAATGTCCGAACCGTTCCGCAGATCCTCGGCCATGGTTTGGAGTCAGTACAAAGCTGTCGCACTCCAAGCTGGGAAGACGAAGGCTGTAATGAATCCGCCACTGGCTTCCGGCCGAGCCAGGCTCGCGGACCACGGTCGCGTTCAGCACCCGCACCGCATGTCCGCCAAGCGCAGGCTGCAGACTCACCCCGCCTTCCTGCCAAAGCTGCCGGCACAAATGACGAAGCCATACCTCGAAATCGCGCAATCGGTTCAACAACGTCACATCGGAGACATCGGCAATGCCTGCTAACTTAGCCTGGACCGCAGTCTCGCGCAACGACCAGCCCCAACCGACATGCAACAAAAGAGTGCGCAGCAACGCCTCGATCGAAGAAAATCCACGCAACCGCTTTACCGCCACGCTGCTGCGCCCAGCCTGCTCCCAACCCAAGGGAAGCGGTTCCAGAAGAACCGGTCAATCCTCAAGCTCAGACATGCAAAAAGGAAAGATTAAATACGAAACAATCCGCAATCAAGAATTGACTTAGCGATTATGGGGCCTGTCGGGGGTACGGGCCTGCCAGATCTGACGTCCAGATCTGGCAGGTTGACCGTGACATAACTGCCGCTGCCTATGAAGGTCATACATCGATAGTGCGCCAAAGAGTCGAATCAATCGGCAAATGCGCGGAACGAAAACTGGCGGGCATAGCCGGTGTACACTTCTTCTTCGCGCGGGTGGGGTTGACGGCTGTGCGCGAACGGGAAAAACTATGCGCCGATCTGCTTTCGTTTTCTCTGGCTCCGCTCTCCTGGTAGCCTTGCTTCTTGCCGCACAGTTCTGTTGCGCTCAGCCTGCTGCCGCCAAGCGGCCGATGACCTTTGAGGACATGATGAAGTTGAAGCGGCTGGGGGAGACGGCTGTTTCTCCCGATGGGAAGTGGCTGGCTTACTCCGTGACGACCGTTGACCTGGCCCAGAACACGAAGACGGCGGAGCTTTGGCTGCAGGCGATTGCGGGAGGTGATCCGTTCAAGATTGCTGTGGCCGTGCCGGGTGACTCCGGCGTGCAGTTTTCGGCGGATGGGCGCTCCGTTCTGTTTCTTTCTGGACGGGAGAATGGCCGGCAGATCTGGACGGCGGATTTTGATGCGGCTACGGGAGCGACGAGCAATGCGAGGAGGGTGAGGTCGATTGCCACTGAGGCCGATAATGCGCGGTGGTCTCCGGATGGGAAGTTCGTGGTGTTTACCTCGGCGGTTTATCCGGATTGCCCTGCGATTACTGTGGCCGACTTTGGCAGCGGGAATAAGTGCAACGCGGATAGAGATGCGGCGCTGGCGGCGAGCAAGGTGAAGGCGCAGATTTTTACACACTTGCTTTATCGGCATTGGGATCACTACACGGGGGATAAGCGGTCGCATCTTTTTCTGCTGACGTTGGATGGCGGCGCGGTGCGGGATTTGACGCCGAACGATACGCACGATGTGCCGCCGTTCTCGATGGAAGGCGGCGGGGGTTTCTCGATTGCGCCGGACTCGAAGGAGCTGGCGTTTACGGAGAATCCAGATGCTGAGCCGGCGACTTCTGTAAGCGCTCAGATTTATACGTTGGATTTAACGGATGCGGCGGCTAAGCCGGTGAAGGTGTCGACTTCGGCGGGCGGGAATTTCAATCCAGCTTACTCGCCGGACGGGAAGTATCTGGCTTGGCGGTCGCAGGCGCGGGCGGGGTATGAGAGCGATAAGTTTCGGTTGATGGTTTATGACCGGGCCAAGGGCAGCGGGTTAACAAATCAGCAAGTCAGCGCGTCGGCGGTGCGGGATCTGCTGCCGAAATTCGATCGCTGGGTGGATGAGTTCGCTTGGGGACCGGATTCGAAAAGGATCTACTTTACCGCTGGGAGCGACGGCGTAGCTCCAATATTCAAGACAGATATCGAAGGGCAGTCGTTCGACCTCACTCGGGAGGGCGAATATGGCGATTTGCACCCTTTGGCGGACGGCACAAAGTTAGTCGCAAGTCGCATGACAGTGCAACGGCCGAGTGAGGAAGTTACACTCTCAGTCGATGCGGATTGGCTCAACAAGAAGAATACGTCCTTCCAGAAAGGGGTAGTTCGTCCGGGCTACGTAGGGCAGGAACCGCTGACTCACTTGAATGACGCGATAGCGGTCGACTTGGACTTGCCGGCCATGGAGTCGTTCTGGTTCCCCGCCGAGGACAGCATCAAGATTCAAGGCTTTATCATCCGCCCGCCGGGGTTTGATGCTGCGAAGAAGTATCCGGTGAAGTTTCTGATTCATGGCGGCCCGCAGGGGGCCTGGGGCGACTCGTGGTCGTATCGGTGGAATGCGGAGCTGTTTGCGGCGAATGG
>JBEKZG010000085.1:0-10081 GCA_049510095.1 Occallatibacter sp. | reverse complement strand
AACAGTTTCTGGCGCCGGAGCTCGATCCGCTTGGGAAGAAGATTATTGAGGCTTGCCTGGATGGGGCGCACCAGGAGGATTATCGACGGCTGATTCCGCAAGCGATGTTTCGGGACGATGGATAAAGCAGTTGTCAATTGGTGGTTTGCGTCAGGCGGGCTGGTTTGCGGGCGAAGATGTAAGCTCGACGGCTTTGGTGCTCTACTTCAGGGGCATAGGGCTCGCGCTCGACGATCTCCTCGATCTGAAGGCTTGCGGCTTCTAGCTGCAAACGGATAGACGATGGTTGGAAGAAGAAAAAGTCCATTGAAACAGGTTGGCCCCACAATTCTTCCGGACGAAGAATTCTCTCGCCAATGTGAAACGCCAGCAAAAGCAGGCCACCGGGTTCGAGGACTCTCGCCATTTCCTGAAAGACCGTGGGCAAAAACGCTTCCGGGATATTGACGATGGAATAAAATGCGGCGATCCCCGCGAGGGCCTCGTCGGGCAGCTCGAGTGCCAACATGTTTCCCTCGCGAAATGAGATGCCGGGATTAAGCTGGCGCGCCAGCTGAACCATACTCGGAGAAAGATCGAGGCCAAAGACGGTTGCGCCCGCCGAGTGCAGGAAGTTGGCTACCTGGCCGGGACCGCAGCCCAGGTCGCAGACTTCACCGCGCTTCGCCACCTGGTCGGCGAAACGAGTGAGCAATTCGCGGTCAAGCGGCTTCTGTTCCAGCTCATGGAAAAGGTGGCGGGCGTATTCATGGGCTACGCGGTCGTAGCTCTCGCGAACGGATTGCACAAAGGGATCGGGCATAGGATCTTGCCGGAGTTTCCTCAGACGCGAACGTTGCAATTGCTATTTTGCCACCGCTTGTTGCTACCGCTTGTTGCCGGCGCTCGCAATTGAAAGCTCTCCGGCGGGACTTCCCGTATTCGATAAACGAGAGTTCCATTTTGCATGCTCCGGCTCAACTGTGCAGCTATTCTTATGAGAACTGAATGCTGGCCGCGACGTGCCAATTCGATGTGGTTGTGCTTGGGGCAGGGGCGGCGGGGTTGATGTGCGCGGCGACGGCGGGGCAGCGCGGACGGCGCGTGGCGCTGCTAGAGCATGGCGGACAGGCGGGGCGGAAGATTCTGATTTCCGGCGGCGGGCGGTGCAATTTTACGAATCTGCACTGCGGGCCGCAGAACTTTATCTCGGAAAACAAGCATTTTGCGAAGTCGGCGCTGGCCGGGTATGGGCCGCGGGATTTTCTTGCGCTGGTGGAGCGGTATGGGATTGCGTGGCATGAGAAAACGCTGGGGCAATTGTTCTGCGATGGGCCGGCGCGGGCGATTGTGGAGATGTTGCTGGCCGAATGCGAGATTGGCGGCGCGGAGTTGGTGCTGAATGCGCGCGGGATTCAGGTGGAGCGGGTCGGCGGCGGGTTTCGGGTTGCGTGCTCGGCGGGACAGTTTGCGGCGAGAGCGGTGGTGGTGGCTACCGGGGGATTGTCGATACCGAAGATGGGGGCGACGGGGCTGGGCTATGAGCTGGCGCGGCAATTTGGGTTGAAGGTGGTTGCGCCAAGGGCGGCGCTGGTGCCGCTGGTGCTGGGCGGGGATGAGAGGGAGTGGACGGAACTGGCAGGGGTGGCGGCGGAGGTGGTGGCCTGGGCGGGTGGGGCGAACGGCCGGGTTCGATTTAGGGAAAAGATGCTGGTGACGCATCGGGGAGTTAGCGGGCCGGCTGTGTTGCAGGCTTCTTCGTACTGGCGGGCGGGGGATGAGCTGATTCTGGATTTCGCGCCCGATTTGGAATTGCTGAAGGGGCTGCGGGAGCCTGGGGCTCGGCGGGATATGGGTGCGCTGAAACAGGCGCTCAAGGAGGTATTGCCTCAGAGGTTGGCGGGGTTTCTGGCGGAGCGGTGCGCACCGGCTGGGTGGAACAATGCGGCTCTGGAAGAGTGCGAGCTAAGGCAGCACCGCTTTGCGCTGCATCCGGTGGGGACGGAGGGGTTTGAGAAGGCGGAAGTGACGGCGGGCGGCGTGGATACGGATTGCCTGCAGGCGAAGACGATGGGGGCGCGGAGCGTGCCGGGACTTTATTTTATTGGCGAGGCGGTGGATGTTACGGGATGGCTGGGAGGGTTTAATTTTCAGTGGGCCTGGGCTTCGGGGGTGGCGGCGGGGAAGGCTGTTTGAGGGACTAGGGACTAGGGACCAACAGACCAAGGGACCAGGGACTTGGGGATTAGATGGCGGGTTTGGGCTCGGATAGGCTTTTGGCGAATTGGTATAGGACTTCTGGGCCGGTGCCGGAGATTTGTTCGCCGGGGTGGGCTCCGGCTTTCATCCAGGCGAAGAGGAAGACCAGGGGAATCCAGCCGCGGGACTCTCGTTCGACCTGTGCTCCGAGGCGGTTAAGAGCGACGAAGAAGTGGATTGGGATGGGTACACCTTCGACCTTCATGGTGGCGGGATCGAAGCAGTGCTCGGCGGGCGAGGTGACGAGGTATTCGCGGCAGATGAGCGGGCGGATGGGATGGATGGAGCAGGACTCGTTTTCGAGGAAGGGGCAGGGGACGCGCTGATGGAGGTAGTCGATGGCGAGGCGCTGGCGGGTTTCCGATTCGGGAATCCAGTCCTCTTTGGTCATGTTGAGCAGACGGTCGAGGACGCCGGAGGCGGCGAGGGATTGGAGCGCCTGATGGAAGCGCTGGGCCAGTGCCTGCTGAACGGTTTCCGGGAGAGTGTGAATCCAGCCGGCAAGCGCTTCGGCCTCGAAGATGCTGATGGGGACGAGTTGGCGGCAGCAGGCGCCGCAGCCAGCCTTACAGGAGACGTGGCGACCGAGCTGGGCTAACTGCGAGGTGATGCCGTCGATGAGGGAGTTATCGAGAGACTGGATGACCGGGAGGATCCGGGTGAGGTTGGTTTGGCCAGCAGGGACGGTTGCGGACATCGACAACTTATCGTCACCGAGGCCGATGGCGAAATTGACGGTGACGGTTTCCTGGGGAGGAGCGGGCTGGTCGTTCATAGAGATGGAATTATAGCGGGCGTGCGGGGCCTAACGGCCACGAGAATGATGCCGCATTGTGCCATTAGAACGCGATGGCGTAACCACGCGTCAGAAACACAAATGGAGGATTCCGCATAAACCCCGGTCCCTCCGCCGCGGCGGACGAGGGACCGGGGGCACCCCCGTGTTGGCGCGGGTACCGACTGATGTCGGCACAGCCGATCTGAGGCATACCGCACGGTGATTATTGCTGGACGGGCGCAAGAGGGGTTGTGGGCTGGGCGGGAGTGGCGGCGGGGGCGCTTGGTGGTGCGCCTGCCTTGGCCGGCGGTGCGAGGACGAAGCCTTTGCGGATGATGGCGAAGCCCTGCTGGTTGAGTTCGGCCTGGAGTAGCCGGTTTTTGGGGCCGGAAAAGAGATCGCTGGCTGCACCGGCGATGGTGGCCTTGAGATGATGGACAGTTACCGGCTTGCCGTCGAGTGTCCCTTGTTCGTCAGCGTACGTGGCGAGCTGGATGGGGCTGATGGAGCCGGTGCCCTTGGGGATGATGGCCCAGAGGCCGCGGTTGTTATTGGTGACGGCGAGGGCGAGGAGGGTATCGTATGCACCGGGATCGAAGTCGGGAAGGAAGACGGTAGCGGGGTGGTCGATGAGACGGGCGGTGGTGCTTTTGCCGTTGGCGGAGAAGTTGAGGAGGATCTGCGCGGAGTCCGACGAGCCATTGACGGTGACGGCGGAGCCGTTGACAGTAGCGCTCAGCTGAACTTGCTTGAGGTGATTGGCGGAGGTAAGCTGCTCGGATTTGGAGAAGCTGAAGTTGAGTCCCTGCATGGCGACACGGAGTACGGTTGTGGTGTCGTAGCCGTTGGGAGATCCGGTGAAGGTGACGGTGGCTGTGCCTACGGAGTGGCCGTGCTGAGAGATGATGAAGTTCCCGGTCTGGCTGACGGCTTGGCGCGGCAGTATGGATAGGAGCGCGAGTAGGGCGAATTTGGGCGTGCTTGTCTTGATCGTCACAGTTGTTTAGACGCTGGTTGAGGGGGAGTAGTTGCGGAGAAACAGTGGCTAGTGGCTAGTGGTTAGTGGTCAGTGAAGAAGTGAACAAGTGAAAAAGTGAAGAAGTGCGCCGTGGTGAAACTTGTGCTATCCCACTCATCGCGATGAAGCCGCGATGAATGGGGCATGTAGCATTGTGCTGGATGGAATCCCAGGTCTCAGAATCGAGACCTGGGCCACCGGCAAGTGCGCGGGTTGCGGAGCTTCGAGCTAGCGGCTAGAAGCTGTGCCTGCTGTTCTTTAGCCTTTGGCTTTTTCGAAGCGCTTGTTGACTTCGTGCCAGTTGACTACGTTCCACCAGGCGGCGAGGTAGTCGGGGCGGCGGTTGTTGTATTTCAGGTAGTAGGCGTGCTCCCAGACATCGTTGCCTAGGATGGGATAGTTGCCCTGCGAGAGCGGCGAATCCTGGTTGGCGGTGGTGACGACCTTGAGTTTGCCGCCAACGACGATGATCCAGCCCCAGCCAGAGCCGAATTGCTTCGCGGTGGTTTCGTTGAAGGTCTTCTTGAGAGCCTCGAAGTCGCCAAAATCGGCTGCGATTTGCTCAGCGATGGGACCGATTGGCGCCCCGCCTACACCCGCAGAGCCTACGGGGCCCATGAGGTTCCAGAAGGCGGTGTGGTTGGAGTGGCCTCCACCGTTGTTGCGGACAGCGCTGCGGATGTCTTCGGGGACGGCGGCGAGGTCGGCGATGAGATCGTCGACGGACTTGGCGGCGAGGCCGGGATGGCTGGCCAGGGCGGCATTCACGTTGTTGATGTAGGCCTGGTGATGCTTGTCGTGGTGCAGCTTCATGGTTTCGGCATCGATGAAAGGTTCGAGGGCCGCGTAGTCGTAAGGCAGCGGTGCGAGATCGTAAGCCATGGGGAAATCTCCTCCGTACGGATTGTACTGCCCAGAGGCAGGGGTCAGGGATCAGGGATCAGGCCAGGATCAACAGAATGTTCACAGTCCGCGGCATCGCCGTGTGATTGGATGGATGCCTGGAGGAGGGGATGGGTTGCGGGAAAATTGGGAAGGGCAGGGACTGAGGGACCAAGGGACTAGGGACTGAGGGAGAAGTGGACGGCAGAGAAGTTACACCGGTTGGAAACTTTTATGTCCTGGCAAACATCGGTAAGATGAACGACGACGCGCTGCGTACCCAATCCCGCGCGGGTTTTTGAATTCCGGATCAAATCTGCTATCAGGAAGTGGGTCGGGCACGTATGAGCGAAACATCACAGGATAGAAGTGCGCAATATCGCTGGCTTGAGCAGCAGGGCGAGGCGTTTGGGGGTCCGGGCATGGAGCCGCGATGGACTTCAAGCGTGAAGGACGCGGTGGGAACGGCCTACGCGGCGTCGAGCCGGATCTGGTTTACATGCAGCCATGGCGTGTTGAACGAGGTGTACCACCCGACGATTGACCGGGCCCAGGTGCGGGATATGGAGTTCCTGGTGACGGACGGAGAGACGTTTTTCCACGAGGAGAAGCGGGACCTGGAGTCGGTGTTTGAATACATCCATCCGGAGGCGCTGGGGGTGCGGTATGTGAACCGCGATCCGGCGGGGCGGTACAAGCTGACGAAGGAGATTGTCTGCGATCCGCACCACTCGGTTGTGCTGACGCATGTTCGGATTGAGGGAGACAGAGATCTGCTGCCGCGGCTGAAGGTGTATGCGTTGCTGGCTCCGCACCTGGACGGGGGCGGGGCGGGGAACTCGGCGCGGGCGGTGGACCTTGCTGGGCGCAAGGTGCTGCTGGCGTGGAAAAACAAGTGGTCGCTGGCCATGGCGGCTCATTGCGGTTCATCGGGGATCGGATTCTCGCGGGTGAGCTGCGGATTCGTGGGCGCAAGCGACGGCTGGCGCGACCTGATGGACAACTTCCACATGGATTGGGAGTTTGGCTCGGCGACGGGCGGCAACATTGCGGTGATTGGCGAGTTGGACCTGGACGGGATGGGCAAGGACAAGGTGCTGGAGTTTACAGTGGCGGTTGGCATCGGGACTGGCCACCATACGGCGGCGCAGAAAACAGTGGGATCGCTGGCGGCGCCGTTCGCGGAGAATCGGGAACGATTCATCACGCAGTGGAAGCGGGCGGCGAATCCGATGTGGCTGGCGACAAAGGCGGGCGATGGGGGCAAGCTGCTGGGGGTCAGCCACAACGTGCTGCTTGCGCATGAGGACAAGACATATTCCGGGGCGTTTGTGGCGTCAGCATCGATTCCATGGGGACAAGTGAAGGGTGACGACGACCTGGGCGGCTACCACCTGGTATGGACGCGGGACATGGTGCAGACGGCGACCGCTCTGCTTGCCTGCGGGCGGGCGGAAACTGCGAGGCGGGCACTCGTCTACCTGGCATGCACTCAGGAGCCGGATGGAGGATTCGCTCAGAATTTCTGGATTGACGGGACGCCGTATTGGACGGGGCAGCAACTGGACGAAGTGGCGTTCCCGCTGATTCTGGCGTGGCGGCTGTGGAAGGCGAATGCACTGGGCGAGCTGAAGATGTTTCCGTTTGTGGAGCGGGCGGCTGGGTACCTGGTGCGGCATGCGCCGATTACGCACCAGGAGCGCTGGGAAGAGAATGCGGGATACTCGCCCTCTACCTTGGCGGCCGTGATTGGCGGGCTCATTTGCGCAGCGGAGATTTCGCGGGCTCACGATTCGATGGAGCTGGCGGAGTTTCTGGAGGATTTTGCGGATTGGATTGAGGGACACCTGGAAGACTGGACGGTGACGAACAACGGCGTGTTGCATCCTCAGATCAAGCGGCACTACATGCGCGTGCGGCCACCGGAAAGGGGCGAGGCCTACGCGTGCGAAGACTGCGGGACGGAGAGGATACACATCAACAACCGGCCACCGGGGACGCGGACGGAGTTTGAGGCGCGGGAGGTTATTGACGGCGGATTCCTGGAGCTGGTTCGGTATGGGGTGAGGCGGGCGGACGATCCACTAATTGTGGATTCGCTGGTGGTGGTGGACGCGGTTCTGAAACGCGGGTTGCCGCAGGGGCCGGGGTGGCTGCGCTACAACTACGACGGGTATGGACAACGGCCGGATGGGGGGCCGTTCCAGGGATGGGGACAGGGGCGGGTGTGGCCGTTGCTGACCGGCGAACGGGCGCACTACGAATTGGCTGCGGGGCAGGACATTTCAGAATTGATCAAGACCTATGAACGGTTTGCGACTTGCGGGCAGATGATGCCGGAGCAGGTTTGGGACGAGGCGAACCGGCCGGAATCGAGCTTGCGGCTGGGACAGCCGGCGGGATCGGCGGTGCCGCTGGTTTGGGCGCATGCGGAATACCTGAAGCTGCTCCGATCGGCGGTGGACGGGAAGGTTTTCGACCGAATCGACGCGGTGTATGAGCGGTACTGCGAAACAGAGAGCAATGAGACGCGTTGTTGCCTGCCGAGGAAAAAGCTGGAGATTTATAGCCTCCGGAGGCCAATCCAGAGAATGAGGCCGGGAAGCACGCTGCGTATTCTGGACGAGAAGCATTTCGATGTGGTTTGGAGCACGGACGACTGGACAACGAAGTACACGACATCGAGCCGTAGCCTGGGAAGCGCGGGACATTTCGCGGATATTGCTGCGAGAACGGACGGCGGCAAAGTGGAATGGACGCTGCGTTGGACGGAGCAGGGGACGGAGCAGGATGGGTGGCTTGGTTACAATGTGGTCGTGAAGGTTGAACCGGAATAAGAGCGGGTGAACGGCGCTTTTTGAATCATTCTTCAGGCGATCAATTTTCAAGCGCGGGTGCGCTCAAGTTTCGAGCGCGCGGGCGCTCAAGCGAAAGGATTCGGGACGATATGGCATCAAGCCTTGCAGATCTCTCTCTGGATCAGTTGTCCATCGACACGCTGCGTTTGCTAGCGGTGGATGCGGTGGAGAAGGCCAATAGCGGTCACCCTGGCGCTCCGCTGGGATGCGCGCCGATTGCGTACCTGCTGTTTCACAAGCTGATGAAGCATAATCCGGGTCACTCGAAGTGGGCGGACCGGGACCGGTTTGTGCTGTCGAACGGGCACGCTTCCGCGCTGCTGTATGGGACGTTGTTTTTGTCAGGGTACAAGCTGACGCTGGACGATCTGAAGGGATTCCGGCAGTGGGAATCGAAGACGCCGGGGCATCCCGAATATGGCGATACGGACGGCGTGGAAGTGACGACGGGGCCGCTGGGACAGGGGATTGCCATGGCTGTGGGGATGGCCATGGCGGAGAAGCACCTGGCCTCGATTTACAACAAGCCTGGGTTCGAAATTGTGAACCACCACACGTATGCGCTTTGCGGCGATGGCGATTTGATGGAGGGCGTGAGCCACGAGGCTTGCGCGCTGGCCGGGACGCTGGCGCTGGGCAAGCTGACGATTCTGTACGACGACAATCTGATTTCTCTGGATGGCCCGACGGAGCTGAGCTACAACGACGATGTGCTGGAGCGCTTCAAGGCGTACCACTGGCATGTGCAGCGGGTTGCGGACGGAAACGACCTGGAGGCGATTGAGAAGGCTATTGAGAATGCCAAGGCCGAGAAGCAGAGGCCGTCGCTGATTACGGTGCGGACGGTGATCGGGTACGGCAGCCCGAAGGCGGGGACGAATAAGGTACATGGCGAAGCGCTGGGCGCGGAGGCTGTGGCGGCGACGAAGAAGTTCTACGGATTCCCGGAGGACCAGAGCTTTTATGTTCCCGAGGACGCGCTGACGAACTGGCGGCAGGCGGTGGATCGCGGCGCGGGGCTTGAGGCGGAGTGGAACGAGAAATTTGAGGGATACAAGGCGGCGAATCCGGAACTGGCCGCAGAGTTTGAGCGGACGCAAAAGGATGTGCGCAAGACGGATTGGGTGAAGGCGATTCCGAGCTTTCCGCCAGACAAAAAGCAGGCTACGCGCAATGCCGGCGGCGCGGTGATGAATGCGATTGCGGCGCAGGTTCCGGAGCTGTTTGGCGGGGCCGCGGATTTGACGTCGTCGACGAAGACGATTTTCAAGCCGGGAGCGAGTTTTCACGTGGATCCGGCGGGGCGGAACGTGTTTTTCGGGGTGCGCGAATTTGGGATGTGCGCGGCGGTGAACGGGATTGCGGCGCATGGCGGACTGATTCCGTTTGGGTCGACGTTCTTTACCTTCTCGGATTATTGCAAGCCGGCGATCCGGCTGGCGGCGCTGATGAAGATTCGGTCGCTGTTTGTGTTTACGCATGACTCGATCGGGCTGGGTGAGGATGGACCCACGCATCAACCGGTGGAGCATTTGATGGCGCTGCGTGCGGTTCCGGGGCTGACGGATTTTCGTCCGGCGGACGCCAACGAGACGGCGGCGGCATGGAGGCTGGCGCTGGAACGGACGGGGCCGAGCTGGTTTGCGCTGAGCCGGCAGGATTTGCCGGTGATCGATGCGGCGACGCACGATGTGTATGGGGGCGTGAGCAAAGGCGCGTACGTGCTGGAGGATGTTGAAACGCCTCAGGTGGTGTTGCTGGCTACCGGGTCGGAAGTGGCGCTGGTGCTGGCGGCCGGTAAGGTGCTGGCCGGAGAAGGAATTGCGGCGCGGGTAGTGAGCTTCCCGAGCTGGAAGATTTTCGAGGAACAGACGGCCGAGTACAAGGCGAGCGTGCTGCCGGCGGGCGTGCCGCGGCTGGCGGTGGAAGCTGGCGCGACGCTGGGTTGGTGGAAATACGTTGGGCTGGATGGCGATGTTATCGGAGTGGATCGATTTGGGGCTTCCGCGCCGGGGCCGGTGGTGATGAAGGAACTTGGATTCAGCGCTGAGAATGTGGCGGCTAAGGCGAAGGCGCTGGTGAAGTAAGAAACAGTTGTCAGTTATCAGTTTTCAGTTGTCAGTCTCCGACGCTACTGTGATCGACGAATCAGTCTCCGATTTGTTTATGGCGTGGTAACTGATGACTGAAAACTGATAACTGAGAACTAACTCCGAAGGAGTTGATTGTGAAGCTTGTGATTAGTGCGGATCATGCGGGGTTTCCTCTTAAGGAAGAGGTGCGCGGGTACCTGGCGAAGGCTGGGCA
>JBEKZG010000084.1:0-10098 GCA_049510095.1 Occallatibacter sp. | reverse complement strand
CGGTCTCAAGTCCGGCTCGAATGCAGGCGTCGTTGGCAAAGTGGCCTCTGCTGGCGTTCCCGGCGCAACCGGCAATGCTCCCAGCGGTACCTACGGCAACGCCAAGGTGGCTTCCGCGGGAATCCTCACAGCCGCCGCTCCAGCTCCAGTGCAGCGGCTCACTCCGGAACCTGCTTCTTCCACAAACCTCGAAGTGCTCTCCAAGCCGCCCGTGCAGTACACCAGCGAGGCGCGGCAGCTTAAAATTCAGGGTGACGTTGTATTGCGGGTGACCTTTACCGCCAATGGCCAGGTCGTTGTACAGGGTCTCGTGCATGGATTGGGACATGGCCTGGATGAAGAAGCTCGTCGCGTGGCGCAGCAAATTCATTTCCGGCCCGCCACTCGCAATGGACAAGCGGTCGATTTGACGACAAATATCACAATTTCGTTCCAGTTGGCGTAGCATTGAGCTACGAACAGTGACATGATTGCTTTACTCAGCCGCTACACCGTGGATCGGCCCGCGCGGCAAGTGAAGACGTGGAAGAACTCACCCTAGGAGCTTGACATGACGTTTCGGAAGATACCCCTCACCTTCCTGATCATTACCTTGGGTGCCGCCTGCGCGTACGCGAAGAAGGAACCAAGGTACGAACAGGCGCACCAACTCACCGCCGAGCAGGCTGCCCTCGTTGAAAGGGCCATCGGGCAGGAAAAGGTGCTGATCAAGAACATTCAGATGCGTACCCCGCTGGTGGAAACCTACATCCAGGACACGCGGCCAGACGTCAAGCTCCTTGAGGTTCCCGTCGACGACCAGTACATCCTCAGTCGCGTCGACTTCAGCAAGGGCTTCTTCGACAAAACCTATGAACCCAGGGCGGCCGGCAAGCACGGGTTCTTCAAGGGGTCGCTAGGCGCCATGACGGGACTGAGTAAGGCTCTGGGGCTTGAAAAGTTCACATATAACCCCAATGGCTTCATGCAGATGATGTTCCTTGATCCTTCGGGCTTCGACCAGCAGCACTACGTGTTCAGCTACGTGCGCAGAGAGTTTCTGGGCTCGGTTCGGACATGGGTCTTCGACGTGCATCCCAGGTCGGAAGTCCGTGGTGTGGGCCGCTTCTATGGCCGCATCTGGATCGAAGACGAGGGCGGCAACGTCGTTCGGTTCAACGGAACCTATACGGGGTCGGACACCGAGGAATCCTCCAAGTACTACTTTCACTTCGACAGTTGGCGGATGAACGTGCAGCCGGGCATCTGGTTGCCGGTCGCAGTTTACGTCGAGGAAACAGCGCGTCCAGGGACTGAAAAGGCGATCGGTCTCAAGGCGCAAACGCACTTTTGGGGCTACTCCCTCAAACTGCCCACGCGCGACAGTGAGAACGTCAGTGTAAAAGTGGATGACGCAATCGATAAAAGCGACGACTCTGGCGATGTTGGTCCCTTGCAGGCAACGCGCGCCTGGGTCACCCAGGCCGAAAACAACGTGATCGATCGTCTGGTAGAAGCAGGCCTCGTAGCCCCGCTCAATCAGGGCGGCTACGAAAACAAGGTGCTGGATCAGATCGTCATTAACCTGGTGGTGCCCAACAATCTGGCCTTCACCGACCAGATCCACACCCGCATCCTGCTCACTGACACCATTGAAGCCACAACCGTGGGCAACACCATCCTCATCAGCAAGGGCTTGCTTGACAGCCTGCCGAATGAGCCGGCAATCGCCTCCGTTGTGGCCATGGAACTGGCTCACGTGGCGATGGGTCATCATATCGATACCCGCTACGCCTTCAACGACCGTCTGCTCTTCCCTGACGAGTCGACCTTTCAGCGCATCAACATGTACCACTCCGACCACGACAACGATGAAGCCGCCAAGAGGGCCATGGAGTACCTGCAAAACTCCATGTACAAGGACCAACTGCCCAGCGCTGGAATGTACTACGCGGAGTTGGCTGACAGGGGCAAGGAGCTGAAGGCTCTGAATACGCCTAAGCTAGGGGATTCACTGCTTAAAGCCGACGGAACCGCCTGGATGATCGACCTGGAAAAGATGTCGCCAAAGCTGAACTGGGACGACCTCACCCAGAGGGCGGCCAACCCGCTGGGGTTCTGGCTCAAGACCGATCCCTGGGATGACAAGGTGCATCAAGTCAGCGCGAAGGTCTATGCTTACATGAACCCTCGCGACAAAATGCCGTTTGAGGTGACGCCGATTTTCTACAAGCTGCAGCGCTACGATGAAGCCCGCGTGGATTCTCCCGCCACTGCTCCCGCAACTCCCGCGCAGCCGCCTGCGGGCGACCCTGGGCAACAGCCTCCAGCTCAGCCTGACACCGCCGCTCCCACTGCGCCTCCACCCGCGGCGCCACCGGCCCCAACCCAGTAGTCCCATTTGGCTCAAAGGCCCCTGAAGAGTGAGCGGTGCTCGCGCTCTCTTCAGGGGTGCTTTTCTTGACCCAATACAGCAGGCACCCTGATTCGGAGTTTCCGCGTCGTATTTGCGTCGGCATTTCGTTGCGATTGCCCTGCATTGTCGTTCAATTCACAGAGACTGGATATACTGGATGCTCATGAAACCACTGGCCTTTCTTGTGCTTTTGTCTGGACTGCTCGCCACGGCGAGTTTCCCTCTGCGCGCTCAGGTAGTTGCTTCTGCCTCTGGGCGGCAGTTTACACTCACTGCGGGCGCTTTCGGCTCCGTTTTTCAACCCGATTACGGGGGCGGCGGAATCGCCGGAACCAGTACCAACCGCCTCTACGGCGTGGGAACCTATGTCGACATCAAATTCACGCGCTGGATTCAGATTGAAGGGGAAGCCCGCTGGCTGCGTTTCAATCAGCTCGACAACATCAACCAGACCAACTACCTCATCGGGCCACGGTTGCCCATCCCGCACGCGCGCTTCTGGAGGGCTACCCCCTATGCCAAGGCGCTCGTAGGTCTGGCGGATATGAACTTTGACTTCAACGTAATCACCGGCCGATTTACCGCCCTTGCCTACGGGGGCGGAGTCGATTGGAGACTGACCAGGAAAATCAGCGTCCGCGCCATCGACTTCGAATACCAGCAGTGGCCCAAGTGGTTCGCCAACCCATACACAGGAGCGAACCAGCAGTTGTTCCCCTACGGCGCCAGCGCTGGCATAGGCTACAGAATCTTCTGAGGCGATTGCATGCGCTAGTCCCTGTTCCCTGCACTTTCACGAGTCCTGTCGCTCCCGCTCCCAGTCATCCCGCGGATAGCGCTCGAGCCGGTCCTCTCGATCCTCTCGCTTCTCCTGCTCGCGCCGTTTCTCCCGCTCTTCGCGCTCTTCGCGCCCGTCGCTCATAGCTCTCTCTTATCTTAACTTCTAATCGTCCATCAGCCTGGCAGCAGGAGCGCCGGTCTCCAGACCGGCTGCCGTGCGGACGTCCTCGTCCGCACATATTTGCGAAGAATCACCAGTTACCCCAACATGGAACTACGAGCGCGCCACCATCTATTCACCATCATTCTTCCGAAGCGAAGCTTGCAGTTCAAGCACCTGCAACTGCACCTGCTTCACTTCCTTCAAAATGTCTACCTTGCTTCGATACATGAGATATCTCAAACCCGTAGACAGAGCGGCCAGAAACATGAGCCCCATCATCGTATAGAACGTCAGGGCTGCGCGAGGGTCGAGCCTTTGGCCCCAGCTTGAACCGGACATAAACAATAAAACAAATGCACAGATTAAGAGTGTCCCATAGGACAGTTTTTCCCACGAAAGTGCCTTCTCGTGTCTCGTCAGCAAGACTGCCGTTTCTTCGCGATAAGCAGCCACATTCTCCGGCTGCGGCAACCGCGCCAGCAACCGTTCACGCAAACCATCACTTCCCTTTTCCATCATCCCCTCCAGTCAGAATCTCTTTCATTGCCCGCTTCGCATAATGCATGCGCGACTTCACCGTTCCCTCTGAGCACCCCACAACGACGGCGATCTCCGCGATCGATAAATCCTCAAGAAAATGCAGCACCAGCACCTCTCGATGCCTGATCCCAATCTGGCTCAATGCCAGGTGAATTGCGGCAGCATCTTCTCCGGCAAACGACGGCTCTTCGGCTTCCTGGAAATCCTCCAGCTCAACCTGCTCGGCGCGCTCCCGTGAAGAGTTGCGGCGAATTCGATCCACCGCAATTCCATGGGTAATCGTGTACAGCCATGAGCGCAGAGAGCCAGGATCCTTCAGCTTGCGGATCCCATGAAGAACCTTGATCCAGACATCCTGAAGCACATCGAGCCCGCTATCTGCACTGCCTGTCAGGCTGGCCGCGTAGTAAAGCAGAGGCCGTTCCATCACCGCGATCAAGTCCTCGAATGCACCCGGCTCTCCCGCCTGGCAGCGCAGTGCAATCCATTCGTACCGCGCCCGAGTTTCAGCGTCCATTTGCATTCATCTGTTATGTCGAAGGAAAGTGGCAATCGGTTCAATTTACCGAATTGAATTCTTATGCAAGGTGCTTTCCGCGCACAAAAAAGGCCACCCGCAAGAAGTGGCCTTTTTGATAACTGATAACTGATAACTGCGTTTAAGCCGGTGAAGGCGAGCCCTCCGGGTAGCTCGGACCGCCCCGCGTATCGGGCTTCAGCACCTGCTGCACGCCGCCGCTTCCCGTATCGCTCGGTGAAGCCAGCACGGACCGAAGCGGAGGAAGCGTCTTGCCCTCGATCAGCATCTTCACTTCTTCGGCGTCAATCGTCTCGCGCTCCAGCAGTGCCGCGGCAATCCGGTGCATCGCGTCGGAATGCGACTCGACAATCGAATAGGCGGATTGATATGCCTCGTCGATCAGGCGCCTCACTTCCAGATCGATCTGCCGGGCCGTCTCTTCGCTGAAGTCGCGATGCTGCGCAATCTCGCGGCCCAGGAAAATCTGCTCTTCCTTTTTCCCGAAAGTCAGCGGACCAAGCCGGCTCATCCCGTATTCGCAAACCATACGCCGCGCCAGATCGGTGGCGGTTTCAATGTCGCTGCCCGCCCCCGTCGACATCTGCTTCAGGAAGATCTCCTCCGCCACACGCCCGCCGTAGGAGATAGCAAGGTTCGCTTCCAGGTATTCGCGGGTGTAGTTGTGCCGGTCGCCAGGCAGGAAAATCGTCACACCCAAGGCCATCCCGCGCGGAATGATCGTGACTTTGTGGATCGGGTCGGAGTGTTCCCGCCGGAACGAAACCAGCGCGTGGCCCGCCTCGTGATACGCGGTTACCCGCTTCTCCTCTTCGGTCAGCAGCATCGACTTCCGCTCGGCGCCCATCAGCACCTTGTCTTTGGCCAGCTCGAAGTCGTACATGGTGACCTGCTTGCGGTTCACGCGAGCGGCATTCAGCGCAGCTTCATTCACCATGTTGGCCAAGTCCGCGCCGCTGAAGCCCGGTGTCCCCCGTGCCAGCACGTTGAGGTTCGTGTCGTCGGAAACTGGAACCTTCTTCACGTGAACGCGAAGCACTTCCTCGCGCCCGCGCACGTCGGGCAGGCCTACAACCACCCGGCGGTCGAATCGTCCCGGCCGAAGCAGTGCGGGGTCCAGCACATCGGGACGGTTCGTGGCCGCCACCAGAATCACTCCATCATTCGACTCGAAGCCGTCCATCTCCACGAGCAGTTGGTTCAACGTCTGCTCGCGCTCATCATGTCCGCCGCCCAGGCCTGCGCCGCGGTGACGCCCCACAGCGTCAATTTCGTCAATGAAAATGATGCAGGGAGCATTCTTCTTGCCTTGCTCAAACAAGTCGCGCACACGGCTCGCGCCCACACCGACGAACATCTCCACAAAGTCCGAACCGGAAATCGAGAAGAACGGAACGTTCGCCTCGCCGGCCACTGCCCGCGCAAGCAGCGTCTTGCCCGTTCCCGGAGGGCCCACCAGCAGCACGCCCTTGGGAATGCGGCCACCAAGCTTCTGGAACTTCTGCGGCTCGCGCAGGTATTCGATAATTTCCTTCAGCTCTTCCTTGGCCTCATCCACGCCCGCCACGTCTTTGAACGTAACTTTCTTCTGCTGCATCGAGAGCAGGCGCGCGCGGCTCTTGCCGAAGCTCAGCGCCTTGTTGCCACCGGACTGCATTTGCCGCAGCATGAAGAACCAGATTGCACCCAGCAGGACGAACGGCCCCACATTGATCAGGATAGGAATCAGCAGGTTGCTCTGTGGATCCTTGATGTCGAAGGAGACCTTGGCGGTACGCAATTCCTTGGTCAGGCTGTCCACGTTGTTGGCGGTAATCGTGGTGCGGAATGGATCCTTCGCACCCTTCAACTGTCCATGTACCTCGGTGCCCTGAATTTCCGCGCTCTGCACCTGTCCCGCTTCGATCTTGTCCAACAGATCTGAGTACCCAATATCCACGGGCTTGCTCATGCCTGAACTCTTCTGCCACACGGTAAATAAAAGCGTGAGGCAGACTAAGATAAATATCCAGAACATGATCGTTTTTATGGTCGAATTCACCAGGACTCCTCTTTCCCGGCGGGGGGAAGCCACTATAAACCTTCCAAATCCGCCTTTATCACCATTTAGACGCGTATAACTCCCCTGAAGTCACAGAAAGTTCACACGCCCGGGCGGCTATACACCAATCTCTCACCGCCTGAGTGAGCAGTATCAACGATTGTACTCCGAAGCTGGGGAAACTTGTAGCTCTCCCGCCATTTCGATAACCGGGCCTAACCGCGGGATCGGTGAGTCATCTCCCCCATTGCTTTCGATAGTGGTCTCGCCAGTGTGCTCGATGAAGAAATCCGCTATCCCGCTTGCTCCAGAGCACTTGTCACCACCACAATTCCCTGCTCCGGCTCCACTTCGACCCCGCGCATCCACACAATGGCGCCGTCCACTTCCAGAACCGGCCAGAGCGTCCGGCCGGTTCCCGTCACCCGCAGCCGCTCCAGCACCTCTTTTACCTTCCGAGGCCCGCTGGAGTGGCGCAGCCGAACCCGATCCCCCGGCTTCCAGTTCCGCAGCCTGGCCTGCCGCCCTCCCGCCAAATTGCTTCCATCCGCACCCCCTGTGCATTCCAACTCAACCCCCATCTCAACCCGAAGCCCGAAGGCGGGGGCAAGAATCTCGCCCGGCACCGGACCCGTGTACTCCGGAACAGGCGTCTCAGTTCCAGCAATCGGACCCACTTGCAACTTCAGTTCCCGCGGAGTTCGCTCGCCCCGCAAACCCTGCGCCAGTTCCCGTTTCTGCCCTGCGCGCCCTTTCAGTGCAAGATCCCGCAGCGCCTCCGTCGCTGCAAAATCCGTGCGCACTCCAAGCGACTCCGCCGCAAAGCGCAGCAGGCGGCGTTGCAAGGCCGCAGGCAGCGCAGCCAGCCTGCTCACGTCAATTGAAATGCCTGAAATGCCATCGCCTGCCGCACGGCCCCCACCCCGAACCGCTCGGCCCCGCAACAGAAGCTGTGGCGCAATCCGGGCCAGGTCTGCCTCCCACCATGCTTCCTCGTCGCGGGCCAGCGCCGCCATCTGCGCCAGGTGCTCGCGCAGCCTCGGGTTCCACGTTTCGAGCTGCGGCAGCAGTTCGTGCCGGATGCGGTTCCGTGTGAAAGTCAAATGCCGGTTCGACGAGTCCTCGCGCCACTCCTGACCCAACTCCTTCAGGTAACCCTCCACCTCGGCCCGTGTCACCCCCAGCAGTGGCCGCACAATCCGGCCCTCCGGAAACTGAACCACGGGATGAATGCCGGAAAGCCCTTCCGTCCACGCGCCGCGCAGGAATTTCGCCAGCACAGTTTCCGCCTGGTCGTCCAAAGTGTGGGCCGTGGCCACAGCGTCCACTTCGCCCTTCGCCATCAGGTCGCGAAACCATCCATACCGCAGCCGCCGCGCCGCCTCTTCAATCGTCTCGGCCTGTTTGCCAGTCTCCGGATTAGCCCTTGCTTCCGCGGCGGTATCGACTCGTGCCTCGTCAAATGGCAATCCCAGCTCGGCCGCCACAGCGCGCGCAAACGCCAAGTCGTCATCCGCCTCGGCCCCGCGCAGGCCATGGTGCAGATGCGCCACCTGAAGGACCAATCCGAGTGCGGCCCGCTGCTCCGCCAGCACGCGCAGCAGCGCCACCGAGTCCGCCCCGCCTGAAACGCCCACAGCAAGCCGCAATCCCGGCTTCAGCAGCGATGTGTCAATCGATAATGTTGGAGCAAGCGGCCCGCGCATTCCAAAATCATAAGGCGTCTACTGCATCGGCCGAACCAAATCGGTAGTGGGCTTCCTGGAAGATTCCGCCCAAATTTCCATTTCCGGCGAAACATCAGATTTCGCTATCTCGCTGGGTAAAAGAATGGCGAGTCGACGGGGTCCGGGTTTTACGTTGAGCGATTCGATTGCAGCAATATGTGTATCGATGAAGCCTGCGGGACCCCGTAATTGGATTAAGTCATTGTCGCGGAGACTGACCGGAAAGCCCACGCCTTCTATTGGCTTAGCCGGCACAATGACGCAGCCGCGCCCAGCGATAGTGAAGACATTCTCGACTTTGGAAAAGAACTCCATCGACTCTGCGTGATCTAATTGGCTCACGCGCATTTATTCGGATTATAAGACCGCCGGAAGGCCCGCCAATTCTCTTATACTGAACCCCATGTCGCAGACACGCCCAGCCACCGCGGCCGATGCCGCCCTGATCTCCGCCCATCGTCGCGCCATGTTCGCCGCCATGGGCCGAACCCAGGATTCCATTCTCGACGCCATGAGCCGCAGCTTTGAGCCATGGGTCAACCGCATGATCGTCGAAGGAAAATATGCCGGCTGGATCACCGAGGACGAAAGCCATCCCATCGCCTCGGCAGGCCTCCTGGTTCTCGACTGGCCGCCCCATCCCCTCGACCCCGCCGGCGAGCATCGCGGATACTTGCTCAACGTATTCGTCGAGCCGGAATACCGCCGGCGCGGGCTCGCCCATGCTCTGGTCGACCTTTGCCTCACGGAAGCACATCGCCGCCGCCTGCGCGTCATCGCCCTGCACAGTTCCGACGCCGCCCGCCCCGTCTATGAATCCTTCGGCTTCCGCACCACCAACGAAATGTTCTACGTCGAGCCGGTGGAGGGGTAGGCACATTTGTACTGGCCCAGCCAGCGCCACTCAGGGCAGGCCAAGCCATCAATTCCCAGTTCGCGCATGGCCCAGGTGGTAGCTGAGACCCACGCTGACGTTCATCTCGTCAAGGCCCGGATTGCTGGGTACAGCGAAGCCGTCGGACTGGTGGAAGAATTCAAATCCGGAACGAAAATCCCAGCGATCGGTCAGTTTCAATTGCACGCCTACCGACTGCTGGAGGCTGAAGTTCTCATATGCGGCGTACTGCGAAAAAGACTTCTTCGTGTACCCCGTCATGCCGAGCTTCACATCGTAATAAGGCTTAACGTGCTTCCCATTGCGCCAAAGCAGGCGCATCCCGATCGGCGAAATCCCAACACCCGGCACGGTTTCATGCGTAGTGCTCTGCGGATTGCCCCAAATGTCCGTTTTGCTGGGCTGCCGCAGTATCAGCACCGGCAGAATCTCGGCCGAGTAATCCACGCGTGCCCCGATAAATCTGCCCCAGGAATGGCGGTCGTATTCGATGCCGCCGCCGGAAAGATAGCTCCACCATGAGTTGGCGAGAATTTTGAAGTGACCAAATGAATCTTGCCCCTCGAAGATGAGTTCGCTCTCGACCGGGGTACGCGTCGAAGCCTCCGGCGTCCGCTGGATCGCCGATCCCAGCCGCGGCAACCACACCATGCCGACCGAGAAGCGGCCGAAGTAATTCGGTATTCCGGCAAGATGATACGGCTGGGAAGTTGGGAACGGTTCGATCGGGACAAAATTGGAGTGCTGAACGCCGCCCTCCACACGAATGGCGGTGTGATGGCTGATCGGCGTATCGATACCACCCCCAAGAAACTCGGCAAGGGACGCATGGCTGCCGCTGTTCCCGTTCCTGAAATCGCTAGCGTCAGAACTGAACCAGCCGCCGTTCAGCCCCCCTTCTCCCACAAGGGCCTCAGCATAAAACCGCTCGCGGTGAACCATCGCTTCGTACTGCCCGCCGCCCATGATGAAAAAGCTGTGCTGCGGGTTGCCGGCAACCCGCAGCACAGCTTTTTCAT
>JBEKZG010000083.1:0-10114 GCA_049510095.1 Occallatibacter sp. | reverse complement strand
TCTTTAGAGCCGAAGCCCAACGCTTTTGAAATGACAATTTGTGTTTCCACTTCAGAATTGGAGCCTCGAGCATGACCGAGAAACTGAATGTATTCTCCCCTGGTTGCGCGGCCATACCCTTCCGCTATGTTGCTGGCTACGGAAACCGATGCTCTGCGAAGCTGATTGGTCAGCCCGAATCGCTCAGAATCCGGAAACGACGATGTGAGCCGATAAACTGCCAACGTTAATTCGATGGACCGTTGCCATACGGCCAGATTCCTGAACGATTCGCCCAATGTGCACCCCCTGCGCCGCAGCCGTCTAGTCCCTGTGTCCCTAGTCCCTTGTAATCACTGTTCTTCGGCTATGAAAGCTTCGTATGCCTGGGCGTCCAGCAGGGTGTCATATTCGGCGGGGTTGGAGAGCTCTACTTTGATGATCCAGGCTTCGTGCGGGTGCTCGTTGATCTTGTCGGGCGAAGTTTTTAGCTCGTCGTTGACGGCAGTGACGGTGCCGGTGACGGGGGAGAAGAGATCGCTGACGGCCTTGACACTTTCGACGGAGCCAAAGGTGGCGTGGGCGGTGACGTGGTCACCAACCTTGGGGGCGTCGACGTAGACGATATCGCCGAGGGAGTTCTGGGCGTAGTCGGTGATGCCGATGGCGCCAATGGAGCCATCGAGCTGAATCCACTCGTGTTCACGGGTATAGCGGTAGGTGGCGGGATAGGCCATTTGGGTCTTCTCCTTGAAAGAGTAGTTTACGGCATAGGGACAGGGATCAGGGATCAGGGGTCAGGGGTCAGACCGTAGCGTCTTCAGCTGGTGAAGCCGGCGTAGGGTCCGAGGGGGACTACTGCCTGGATTTCGAGCATGCCGGCTTCGAAGATGGGGAAGGTGGCGAGGGTGTCGCGGACTTCCGTTTCGCTGGCGGCTTCCCAGAGGATGGCTGCGCCGGGTGTGTCGTTGCGCATCCAGATTTGGCGGAGGATGCCGGTGGCGTAGAGGGCTTTGACCCGGTGGGCTTCGCGGGCGATTAGTTCGGGAGTGAAGGCTTCCGGCGGGAAGACGTCGGTGCGGCGGCGGGAGACGGAGAGGAATTGCATGGAGAGATTGTAGAGGATCAGTTCTCCGTTATCAGTTGTAAGTTGTAAGTTGTCAGTTGTCAGGGGTCTGGGATTCATGCGCCTGCGTGTAGTAGGGCTTCGCGCTTGTGTAGGGTGGAGCGGATGGCTTCCAGGCCTGCCTCGAGGTCGGGCAGATGCTTGAGGATGGATGGGCCGACCTGGCGGTCGACTATGGAGCGGAGACGATCGCATTGGCCTACCAGATGAAGATCGTGATCGAGGAGGGTGGCTAGCGTGGGGGCCTCCTGACGGTAGCGCTGGGTCATACGATCGTTTTCCGGAACGGGCTGGTGTTGGATTGAGGCTTCGAGAGCGCCGATGGCGCGCGCGAGACGCTCGAGGCTCTGGGCGGACGAGACGGCCGCAGCGTCAGGAAATGGTTTGGCGCGTGAAGGTGCGGGAAGGAACTCGCGGCGGTATTCGATTTCAGCCGCGCCCACGCTGGCCAAGGCGAGACCGAGCAGCCATGCGGCTTTGGCGCGGACGAGCTGGTCGTCCGCGCGCAGCTGATTCTCAACGCGGTAGAAGTTGTAACCCCATCCATGGAAGAGGTTGGTGGCTACCTGCCGCAGTGCACCCGCGTCGTAGAATCCGAGTCCCGCCACTATTTCTCTCCTGCCAATCCTGTGGCGCTATCGACCGAATAGATGCCGGTGGCAGGGCCGCCGATGTTGAATGGTAGACCGGCCGCGGCGTTGGGAGCGGAGACGAGGCCCTTGTCAGCCATTTTCAGGGCAAGATAATAGCGCACAGCCTCAAGGGGAGTAAGACCCATGGCCTGCAGCGAGATGAGCTCGCGCATGCGCGGATCTTTGGGCATGATCAGGACTTTCAGGTCGTTGAGCGTGATTCCGAAGACCTTGAGGAATTCGGCAAGATGATTCTTGACCAACTCGCGCACTTCCTGGATGTGCTCGTTGACCTCCTCCATCTTGGTGACCTGTATGATCTGATTGATCGACTGCTCGATGGCAGGACCGGCGTAGTCCGAGACTTCTTTGGTGTCAATCAAATGGCCGTTGAAAGGCAGATGCGTGATCAGGTCGAGCGCCGCTTCCTTGGTGTCGACGTGAATGTAATAGTCCACCTGGTAGGCCATTTCGGCCATCTCCTTGCTGGTGGCCACACCCTCCGTGCGGATGAGCAGCTTGGAACGGTTGACGTAAATGACCTCGTAAACCCAGGGCGAGTTGCCGCCGAAGAAGCCCTGCGCGATGGATCCGAGGAGAGGTTTGTCGGGGGTGGTGAGAGCATATTGCCCGGTTTCGTAGACATTCAACACGGCGCCGCGCGATTTGAGCACACAAAAATGATTGCTTTCGACCGTGAGCAGCGAACCGGAGACTATGCTCTCGTCCGCAATTTTGACGGCCAGGCTCTTGGTTCCGAGCATGTCCGTTCCGTCGTGCATGAGCGAAGTGATAACTTGCCGCGTGATTGCCATAGGTTCATTCTCCGATCAAAACAGTGTCGTTGGCCAGCATACTCCAGCAGGGGTTTGAATCGGTAGAATGTGACGGTTTTTAACAATCGAGGGATCAGGGATCAAGAGCTGCGGGTCGCGGAGCCGACCTGAAATCAGCGGGCCTCTGGATCGGGACTGCTCTAAAATCCCACCCCTTCGGGAAGAGCAAAGACTCGCAACGATGGACGCCCTGCAACAACGGGAGCGCCGACGGCTCGCACCTTCGGCGCATCTATAAAGAAATGACCAATTTGAGGCAAGTTGCCGGAATGGTTGTGATTTTGCTCGCCACGGCGATGCCCTGGAGCGTAGCGGCTCATGCATACTCCCTGATGACGCACGAGCAACTGATCGATCTGACTTGGAAGGACTCGATTGTCCCACTGCTGTTGAGCCGCTATCCAACGCTGACTCCGGCGCAACTGGAAGAGGCGCGGGCTTATGCCTACGGCGGGTGCGTGATTCAGGACATTGGCTACTACCCGTTTGGCGATGAAGCGTATTCAAACCTGACGCACTATGTGCGCTCCGGCGACTTTGTTGTGAACCTCTTCAGGAACGCGGCGAACGCGGATGAGCTTGCGTTTGCGGTGGGAGCGCTGTCGCATTACATCGGCGACTCGGTGGGACACTCGCTGGCGACGAACGTGGCGGTTCCGGTGGAGTTTCCCAAACTCGGCGCGAAATACGGGCCGGCGGTGAATTACGCGGAAGGCGAGCACCAGCATGTGCAGACTGAATTCGCATTCGATATCAACGAGATTGCACATCACCGAATGGCGCCGTTGCACTACCTGCGTCACATTGGGCTGGGGGTGCCGGTGCAGCAGCTGGCGCTGGCGTTTTACCAGACATATGGCCTGCGGGAAGACTTTACGGGGAAGCGGGGACGGCGGGTGAATGTGGGGGCGTACCGGTTTGCGGTGCGTGGGTTCATTCCGCGGGTTGCGTATGCCGTTACTCTGTTGCATCGGGGCCATGAACCTGCGGACCCGGACACGCCGGACGCCCGCCAAGTGCATGCCGAGGCTGCCCAGGTTGCGGCTGAGAATAACTGGCAGGCGTATCGGCGCAAGGCGGGGATTGGGACCTATACGCTGGCCGGCTTGCTGTTTATTGTGCCCAAAGTTGGCCCGCTGAGGATGGTTGCCGTGAAGGGTCCGACACCGGAAACCGAAGCGGAGTATATGAACAGCGTCGCGGTTTCGACGGCTGCTCTGAGGAGGGCGCTGGCTGGGTTTACGCCGCCGGGATCGCCGAAGACGGCATCGGCCGGCGTGGTTGATGCGGCGCCTGGTGTGGAGAAGGCCGAAATGCTGCCTCAAGCTAGCCGGCCGGCGGCAGCGAGTTTGAGGCCAAAGTCCGATGGTCCGCGGCAATCGCGGGATCCGCGTCATCCGCTGCCGAATCGCGATCTGGATACGGGAAGGCTGGTGCAGCCGGGCGGGTATCCGCTGACTGACTCGACCTTTGCGCATTTGCTGCACCTGCTGACTCGGCAGCCCACGGAGCCCATTCCACCGGGCATCCAGGAGGAGATCCTGGCTTATTACTCCAATCTCGATTTGCCGATTACTACCAAGAAGAATCCGCAGGAGTGGGCGCAGGTGCTGGCGGATCTGGCGACGCTGAAGGCTATGCCTACGAGCAAGGCGCCGGAGCCTTATCCGACTTATGGGGACGATGCGGAGTGATAGGGACCTGGCTCTATGCTTTGCGAGGTGGGCACGCGGTTTTTCGCAACTCTTCGGCGCGACCCTACGGGGCGCGGGGATTGAAATGGCCGGCTTTCCCCGGGTTGCGTCCGCTGTGCCACCCCAGCGACGAAGACCTGTCGCCGGGGACCCCGTTCGGCGGACTTCACCCGGGGCTACTATCGTGCCGCCCCTCCGGGGCGACTCCCACCGTAGCCGCAAAAACAAAGACGCGACGAGGGTGGGGCACCCCACTTTCGTTCCGCGCGGGATGGCAGCGATGGTGGGAAATCTTATTTGTCGAAGAACTGGCCGTGGCCACCGTTGGCCCAGGGGTTGTAGTGGGCGGCGAAGTTGGCGCGGGATTGCGTGGAGGGGTGGTTGTAAAGCCAGAACTCGATGAAGGGGCTGGGATTGGGGTCGTCGAGCCAGGCTTCGCCCAGATCGTGGAACTCGGCCACCGCGGTTTTTTGCGGGTCGGGGACCAGGCCGTGGATGGCTTCCTGACCGTAGACGTCGGCCTGGTGCTCGAAATGACGGCTGACGGCGTTGTCGGCTGGCTCGAAAAGGAAGCCGGCGACTGAGACCACAAAGAGAAGGACTACGAAACCGGTGCGGGTGGAGATTGGGGTTGGACTCCCACCCATCGCGCGATGAGACTGCGCGATGGATGGGGCACAGGGCTCCATTGCCAATTCAGGCGCGGCAATTCCCCAGCTTGGGCCGCAGCGGCGGGCTAGCCATGCGGCGATGCGGGCGCAGGCCCAGAAGACGAAGAACAGCGCGACGGCTGTGACGGCGAGCCCCTGGGGAATGTGATTGAGGACGTAATGTCCGCTCTCGTGAGCGAATACGAACATGATTTCGTCGTTGGGGAGACGGTCGACTGTGGTGTCCCACATGACAAAGCGCTTGGTGGCGCCGAGGCCAGCGACATAGGCATTGAGGCCGTTGGTTTTGGCGCTGGCTTTGACCAGGAAAATGCGGCCGGGAGGGATGTGGGTTCCGGTGCGCGCGACCACTTTTTCAAGCTCGACCACAAGGGCCGGGTGATTGCGGGCAAGGGGTTCGTACTTGTTGTAAAGGGGAGCGAGCAGCGGGAGCACGAAGGCGCCAAGCAGCATCAGTGGAAGGGAAACGATCCAGGCGATGAGCCAGTAGCGGCGCGGCCATCGGCTGACGATCCAGTTGAAGAGCAGTAGGACGGGAGCGCCGACGAGCAGGCTGAGGGCGAGGGATTTGGCCAGATCGCCGAACCAGGGGCCCCAGCCCTCGATGCCGATGCCGTAGGCGAGGCTGACGTGGTGGGCGTAGATGTCGAGGGGCAGATCGGCCAGGGTTAGTAAGACGAGGAAGATGGCGAAGAATGCGGTTCCCTGGAGCCAGCACCGGCTGGAGAGTTGGTGCGTCCATCCTTCAAGCTTGGCGGCGGCGCGGGTGGCTAACAGCAGCCAGAGGACGGCGAGGCTCCAGAGGGATCCGACAATGTCGAGGATGTTGCGGATACGGCTCAGGGCGATGGCTTTGGCTAGTTTAGCGGGCGGGAGCGAATAAGCCGGCTGATTGGAGGGCGTGGCTGGTTGAGTGATGGGCTGAGCATCGCGGGATTGGGCGGGTGGTTCCGGAGCAGCTGGAGTGGATTGAGCCGCCGCGTGGAAGGCGGGCGGAACGGTAAGCAACAGAATTGAGAGCAAGAAGGCAGGGCGGCTTGCGAGCAGGCGGCCGCGAGTAAAAGACATAGGGCTTCCCCCCAAGAGGGTAGCTTACTCTGAGACAATCGAATCTGGAGAGGATTTCAACTAAGCCGTTCCAACCTATGACAAAGCCTTCTTCCGCCGCCACGGGGCGGCTAACTTCCGTAATGTCTCTCAAGCCTTCGGTTCGCCTGGTTCTTACCGTTGCCGCTCTTATTCCAGCTTTGCCCCTGACCACCAATGCGCAGCAGACTCCTGTTCTGCTCCACCCCAGCGACAAGGACCCGTCGCCGGGGACCCCGGTGCTGCTGGACGCGATGACGAGTGAGTTGCATCGGGCATTTAGTTCGCTGGGGAAGCAGGACACGGGCAACAAACAATCGGACAAGGAGCTGCCCCCTTACTTCCTGAGCTATGCGGTCAGCGACGCGAGCTTTGTTTCGATTCGCGCGCAGTATGTGGCGCTGGTGGGCAGCACGGCGAACCATGAACGCGTGGCCGATGTGCAGGTGCGGCTGGGCGAGCCGAAGCTGGATAACACGCACGGGACACATCGCGGTTCGGCGGTGAACAGCATGCAACTGCCGCTTACCGACGATCGCGAGGCGCTGGAGCGCTCGCTGTGGCTCGCGACGAACACGGGCTACGGGACGGCGCTGGAGAACTATCTGCGGGTGAAGACCGAGGCCGAAGTGAGGGCCAAGGAAGAGGACACATCGCCAGACTTCAGCAATGAAACGCCGCAGAGGCATATTGGCCATGTGGCTCCGCCGGTGGTGGTGGACCGGGAGGCGTGGGAAGGGCGGGTGAAGGCACTGTCAAAGGTTTTCCGCGAGTATTCGGATGTGACGCAAAACATGGTGATGCTGACGGTGCAGACCGAAACCGACTACTACGCGTCGTCGGAAGGTTCGCAGGTAGTGGCGCCGCACTTGGCGGCGCGGCTGGTGGCGTTTGCCGTGGCCCGCGCGGACGATGGGATGGATTTATTCCGCGCGCAGACGTTTGAAGCGGAGACGGTGAATGGATTGCCGTCGCAGGCGGAGATGGAAGCGGCGATGCGTGAGTTGGGCAAGAGCCTGGAGGCGCTGCGCAAGGCTCCGGTGACGACGCCATTCGACGGGCCGGCGATTCTGAGCGGGCGGGCGGCGGCGGTGTTCTTCCACGAGGTGCTGGGGCACAGGCTTGAAGGGCAGCGGCAGCGCGGCGACGAAGAGGGACAGACATTTACCAAGGAAGTGGGCAAGGATGTGTTGCCGACGTTTCTGTCTGTGGCCGACGATCCGACGGTGACTAAGTTTGGGAACACGTGGCTGAGCGGCAGTTATGAGTACGACGATGAGGGCGAAAAGGCTCGGCGCGTGGACCTGATCGACGACGGCGTGCTGAAGACGTTTCTGATGTCGCGGCTGCCGATTGCGAATTTCGATGCATCGAACGGCCACGGGCGCGCGCAGACGGGACGGATGCCTACAGGACGGCAGGGGAACCTGATTGTGACTTCGACGAAGACAGTGCCCGAACAAGAATTGCGCAAGGAGCTGATTGAAGAGGCGCAGAAGCAGGGCAAGCCGTATGGGCTCTACTTCGAGGACATTTCTTCGGGGTTCGCGGTGACTACGCGGAATTCGCCGCAGGCTTTTTCCGTGATTCCGCTGGTGGTTTGGCGAGTGTATGTGGATGGGCGGCCGGATGAGCTGGTGCGGGGCGTGAGCATTGTGGGCACACCGCTGGCGGCGATGACGAAGATTTTGGCTACGGGCGATAAGAGCGAAGTGTTCAACGGCGAGTGCGGGGCGGAGTCGGGAACGGTTCCGGTGAGTGCGGTGGCTCCGGCGATGCTGCTGAGCGAGATGGAGACGCAGAAGCAGGCGCAGGGGACGGCGCGGCCGCCGATTCTTTCGATACCTCAGTTTTAAGTTCCTGGGAATGGATCGATGCTGGAGTGTGTGCGGCGGTGGAGAGCGATCTGCTTTGGGCTGGCTACCGTTGTTTTGGGACTGGGTGTTCGTTTTGTGCACCTGGGATTGCCCTTTGTTGTGGTGAAGTATGGCGGGTCGATGCTTTGGGCGGCGATGATCTTCTGGATCTTTTCCGCTTTGCTGGCGAAGTGGCCTTTGGTACGGGTCGCATTGTTGTCGGGGATTGTGGCGACTGCGGTTGAGGTCTTCAAGCTCTACCGCTCGCCGGGGATGGATGCATTTCGACTTACCCTTGCTGGGAAAATGCTGTTTGGGCGGGTTTTCTCCGGATGGGATATTGCCGCATATTGGGTGGCTATCGCGGCTGGGATGGCTTTGGAAGTTGGGATTAGCCGGGCGGGAAGCAGGGTCGTTTGAGGATTAGGGAGATGGCGGTGAAGTTGATTCGACCAGTTGCAATTTGGGTAGGCGTTGGAATGGTGGCTGGGTGCTTGAGCTTGCCGGTTTTGGCTCGGGCGCAGGACGCAGCGGCGACTAGCGCGGAGGCTGAAAGGGATCCTGTGTTGAAGGCGATGCTTACGGAGATGGACCGGAGCATGAGTGAGTTGCAACTGCCGGGGTTTGCCAAGCCGTTCTTTATCCAGTACCGGATTGAGGACGTGGACGAGTACCAGACCAAGGCGGAGTTTGGGGCCAGCGAAGGCTCTGAGCACCCTCGGCAGCGGGTGGCGCGGGTGACGGTGCGGGTGGGCGACTACACGGCGGACAGCTCTGGCGGGCGCGGCGATGGCTCGCTGCAACTGGCGGCGCTGGATGACGATCCGATTGCGATGCGGAGTGCGCTATGGGCGGCCACGGATACGGCTTACAAGAATGCGCTTGCCGCTTACGCACAAAAGCAGGCGGCATTGAAGCAGGTGCAGACGCCGCCTCAAGCCGACGACTTCAGCCACGAAAAGCCGGTGATTTTATTGGCGGAGCCGGCGGCGCTAAAGGTGGACGAGGCTGCCTGGGTCGATCGGATTGCGAAAGACAGCGGGCTCTACCGGACGGATGCGAGCGTGAGCGCGACGCAGCGGGATGTGGAATACTCGACGGCGGAGTTTCGGGCGCGGGCGACGACCACCTGGCTGGTGACCAGCGAGGGAACGATCGTGCGCAAGCCGGCCACCGAGTACCAGGAGAGCTTTGCCGTGGGCACGCAGGCGGCGGACGGGATGAGGCTGGACCGGTCGTATGCTTCGAGCGGGGTGACACTGAAGGACCTGGATGCGCCCGAGGTCTTCAAACAACATGCGGTGGACGAGATTGCTTCGCTGACCGATTTGCGCAAGGCGCCGCTGGTGGAAGAGGAATATCACGGGCCGCTGCTGCTGAGTGCGGACGCGGGCGCGGACACCGTGCGCGAACTGCTAGCGGGCGGGGTGACGGCAACGCGGCCGAAGCTGGGCACGGAAGCGCGCACCAACGGACCATTTGCGTCGAGCTATCATGCGCGGGTGCTGCCGGATTTTCTCGATGTTGTGGACGACCCTGGATTGAAGAGCTTTGACGGCAAGGGGCTGGTGGGCGCGTACGACGTGGATGACGAGGGAGTGCCAGCGCAGGCGGTGACTCTGGTGACGGAAGGAAAGCTGGAAAACTACCTGATTGGGCGCGAGCCGGTGAAGGATTTTCCGCAGTCGAACGGGCACGGGCGCGCGGGAACTACCGGGGCGGCGCGGCCATCGATCGGCGTGCTGAAGGTGACGGCGAGAGACGGCCTGACGGACGAGAAACTGAACAAGAAGCTGGTGGAACTGGCGAAGGATCGCGGATTGAAGAACGTCTACTTTGTGCAGACGATGGGCGGAGAGATGTCGCCGCGGCTGCTCTACCGCGTGGGGGTGGATGGGAAGCGCGAACTGGTGCGCGGCGCGGAACTGGACGACCTGGACCAGCGGGCTTTGCGCTCAAGCGTGGAGGCGGCGGGCAAAGAGTTGTTTGTGGCTAACTACTATGGCGATGTCCCGGTGACGGTGCTGGCTCCGGCGTTGCTGCTGAACGATGTGACCGTGAAGCGGGCGAACGAGAAGAACGAGAAGCTGCCGTTTTATCCGGCGCCCTAGTACTACAGTGTTACAAACTTTCAAGTTTTGTCGAATCAGCACGTTGCGCCGAATCAGGAGAGTTGACAGAGATGGAACGTCATATGCTGCAAACCGCGAAAACATTGGCAGAAATCATCATGT
>JBEKZG010000082.1:0-10147 GCA_049510095.1 Occallatibacter sp. | reverse complement strand
CGGTCGCCGACGGGGGCGCGCAGCATCCGAATGCCGGAGCGCCGCAACGCTGCTTCAAGCCCCATATTCGACATGGTGGTTGCAACTACCATGTCGCCGGTAAGCAACCCGCGCGCTTTCAGATCGCGCGCCGCCACCAGGAGGATGGCATCGCCGTTGATCACGTTGTTGTGGGCGCCGGCTAACATGCAGCGGTCAGCATCCCCATCAAAGGTCAGGCCCAAGTCCGCCCCACGTTTTTTTACTATTTGCGCAACATAGGAGGGATGAAGAGCACCACAGTTGTCGTTGATGTTGCGGCCGTTGGGAGTTGTGTTGAGCAGAGTGATGGAGGCAGCGCCGCCGGTATTCAGGCGACGGAAGAGCTCAGGAGCGATGGAAGCGGCGGCGCCGTTGGCGCAGTCCACAACAATGCGCTGGCTGTTGAGTTTCAGGCCGGGAACAGAATCGATGAGGAACTGAATGTAATGGGCTTGTAGCGCAGGGTTGTCATTAACGGGCGGGAGGCTGGCAGGATTCGGAACTGTGTGGATTGCGGCTGCGTGGTGGAGGATCTCCTCTTCCATGGCCAGTTCCACCGCGTCGGGAAGCTTGAAACCGTCAGCGCCAAAGAGCTTGATGCCGTTGTCGCGCCAGGGATTGTGCGAGGCGGAAATGACAACGCCCGCATGGAATCCGTGGGAATGGGCGAGAAAGGCGACTGCGGGCGTGGGTACGATGCCGGCGGATTCGATGCGCGCACCTGCCTCGCGGAGGCCGGCGGCAAGCGTGGAGACAATCCAGGAGCTGGAATCACGTGTATCGCGACCTAGCAGGACAGCAGGTTGGGTCCCATCGGCGCGCAGCGAGTGCGCGAGCGCCAGACCACAGGCGTAGATGGTGGTTGGGTCTAGAGGAAATTCTCCGGCCACGGCACGAATGCCGTCGGTGCCGAAGAGCCTGCGACTGGGCGATGATGTCATGGTCTCAATTCTTACGATTCCTGCTGCGAATCGCTTTCGTAGTTCGGGTGTCGTGCGCGGCAGAATCCACTCGGCTGGTGAAAGAGCCGTCAGCGAGGCGGGTGGTCAGCGGCTGTCCGGGGGTTATCGCAGCGATGGAGCGGACCAGTGTGCCTTCGGCATTGAGGACCAGTGCGTAACCGCGGTCGAGCACGGCCAGGGGGGAGAGTGCGTGGAGACGCGCGTCCAGGGCGCCGATACGGACAGTGGCACGGCGCAAAGTGCGCTCGATTGAGCGGTCTAGACGCGTTTGGAAGTCCACGAGGCGTTCGCGCGCGCGGGACAGGCCCTGACGTGGATTGTGGTGAAGAACCGCGGCGCCTAGCCGGCTGACGTGTGCCTGGTGTTGGCGGAGCTGAGTCGCGAGCGCCGCTTCAAGGCGGAAGGTCATTTCGTCGAGCCGTTGCGCGGAGCGATGCAGCAGCGCGGAGATGCGGGCTTCGGCGCGACTAAAGGGAACGCGGGTGAGATGCTGCCGTGCCTGCAGCAACTGGTAACCGGCCGCACGGTCGAGGCGGTGGATCTGGTTGGCTACACGCTCCTCGATCTTATGCTGTGCTTCGGTGATGAGTTCCGCGGCGGCGGAGGGAGTGGGCGCGCGGAGGTCGGCGGCGAAGTCCGCGATGGTGAAATCGGTCTCGTGCCCAACGGCGGAGACCACTGGCACCTGCGAGCCGGCGATTGCGCGCGCCACGCGCTCGCTGTTGAAGGCGGCCAGATCTTCAAGCGAACCACCGCCGCGGGCCAGTACGATGACATCGACACGGTCGAAGTCACTAAGCCCGGAGTTGGTGAGGTTCCCGGTATTGAGCCACCCAATAGCGGATTCGATCTCGGCGGGAGCGGAATCTCCTTGCACGGAGACAGGAAAGAGTAAGACATTCAGGGCTGATTGGCGCCTTGCGACGATGTTCAGAAAGTCGCGGATGACGGCTCCGGTTGGCGACGTGACGATACCTACCGTGCGCGGAAAAGCCGGCAACGGCCTCTTGCGACCGGCGTCGAAGAGACCTTCAGCTTTGAGCTTCTCCTTCAGTTGTTCGAAAGCCAGTTGCAGCGATCCGGCTCCGACCGGCTCCATTGTTTCGGCGATCAACTGCATCTGCCCGCGCTGTTCATAGACGCTTACGCGCCCGCGGACCAGTACATGCAGCCCATCCTCAGGCCGAAAACGAAGAAGGATGGCCTGGCGGCGAAAGAGAACTACGGGGAGCTGAGCATCGGCATCCTTCAGCGTGAAGTACAGATGCCCTGAGGGTGCGGGGCGGAAGTTAGAGATTTCTCCCTCAACCCAGACGTCGGTGTACTTCCGCTCTACCAATTCGCGGACCTGGCCCACAAGTTCGCGCACAGGCCAGACGTGCCGGACGGCTTGAGATTCCTCAAACAGGAGACCGAGCTGCGACGGAACTTGATCGGAAACGGACATTCCCTTGAAGTGTAATTGGTGAGGGGCTTAGGCAGTGTCCGACGGATCGAATAGCGGATGTGTGCACCGGAAAGATATCCCGCAGGGGTTAAAACCCCATCATTTTTGGAGGCATTCTCGGCACCCTTCGGCTACGCTCAGGGCAGGCTTTAAAGTCATGCCCTGTTACAAAGCCTGCCGGTCTGGTATTCGTCAGACACCGCCAAGTCCCTTGCAGACACCTGAGAACTACTTCCGATTCTGAATGAGATAGCGCAAGACAACTGTAATTTCCCACAGGCGAGTCGCAGCGGCGGGCGCGGCGGCGGGTCCTGTGGAGCAGATGGCTTCCGCTTCGCGCGCAAGGACGGTGCCTTCCGGGAGGCCAAAGGATCCGAGTATTCCGGCCAGCTTGTGGGCTGCGGAATTGGCCTCCTCCCGTTGCGCATCGGTGAGATTTCCAGTGCCGAGCGGCCCAGCAGCGATTTCAAGTGCGGATACCCGCTCGAACATCTGAGGCAAGAACTGACGCCAAAGGCGATCGAGAGCGTCGGTCAAGTCCGGGGGGTCGGGACGGCGATGTGAGGCGACATTCATGACGTTCATATCAAATATTGCCTTAACAGCATACCGTTTTCATGGCGAAATTGTGGAGATCATTTTCCACCAATTTGTTGGAAGAACCTAGCTCCAACCCAGCGCATTGGCAATTTGGGTGGAGAGAGTGAGCGGGTCAAATGGTTTGAGGAGAATGGCCTCGACGCCGAGATCGGCAAATCGCCTCTGGTCGTTACTTTGCACCTTGGCGGTAAGCAGAACCACAGGAATTTTAGCGGTTGCAGGATTTTTGCGCAACTCGCGGAAGGTTGTCGGGCCGTCCATGCCAGGCATCATCACGTCCAGCAAAATGGCGTCGGGTTGGTGTTCGATGGCGCGGGCGAGACCTTGAGCCCCCGAGTTGGCTGTCACGACATCCCAACCGGCCACGGTCTCAAGGCTGAGCGCCGCAACTTCGCGGATGTCGTCTTCATCATCAATGATCAGGATGCGGTGGGACACTTTCGAAAGCCCTCCGATGAAAAAAGTAAGTGAGTCAGGCCGGGTCGTGGCTTGCTCAGGATTTAGGAACGGTGGATTGCGGCGGCGAAGCCTCTTCCATCTGACGTGAACTGCGCAGCATGGTCAATACCAATGCCTCAAGTTGCTGTGGTTGGACGCGGGCCTTGGTCAGGAAGTGAGTCGGTCCGAGCCGGAGGTTAGCGCGTTCGGCAGGCGAGAGCTCGCGGGCGGAATAGACCACCAGGGGCAAGCGGGCCAGGTTTTCGCGTTTGCGGAGCCAGTCCACCAGATTGAAGCCGTCTCCGTCCGGGAGCCCGATATCGAGCACAAAGAGGTGGGGCTGAAAGGTAAAGCATTCATCGAGCGCCGACTGAAGTGTATGGGCCAATCGGATCTCAATGGTATCGCGGGCAAAGACGCTGCCAATCACGCGGGCCAAGTCCACATCGTCCTCAACAACGAGAACGCGTGCAATCTCGCCAGGTCCACACAGCACACGCGCGAGTTCGCCGAGCAAGGCGTCTTCCTGAATGGGGTCATCCACCCATCCTTCCACTTCGCCGGTCGGTACGACTGCCGGACGAACGGAATCCAGCCCACTCCCTATACTGAGCAAGACAATCGGTGTTCGCGATTCGGGATCGAGACGGCGCAACATGGGCAGAATCTCCCATCCATTCATGCCGTCCAGTGAGGTGTCAAGCAGAATAGCCTCCACGCCTTTGTGGGCTGCGGCTAATGTCTCTTCCACGGTGGCGGTCTCTACCACACGGTAGCCGTGGCGGGTCAACTGAGCGGCTATTTGGGGCCGTGTTGCCTTATTGGCATCGGCCAACAGGACAGTACCCTGACGGGGGTCCTGGTCGAATTCACCGTCCTGCGGCTCAATACGACCAGGTGGAACCGGATGGTAGGGCAGGAAGACGCGGAACGTGGATCCGCGCACCGGGTTCCGTTCGGCCCAGATGCGGCCCGAATGTTGGAGCACAATTGTCCTGCAAATGGCGAGTCCAAGGCCACTCCCTCCCTTTTGCCGGGAGTCCGAGGCGTCCACCTGCTGGAATCGGCCAAAGATAGCCTCCAATTTGTCGGCAGGGATGCCACGTCCCTGGTCGATTACGGAGAGAGTGACGCCGAGAGACCCTGGCCGCATCATGACGGAGATGGTGGAGCTTGGAGGAGAAAATTTGACGGCGTTGGACAGGAGATTGGTGAGAACCTGCAGCAGGCGATCCGGATCGGCGGCAATTTCCACCAGCGTGGTGTCGTGGATCAGTTGAACGCCGGCGGCCTCGGCCACGGGCGCCATGCCATCGATAGCCTGCCGCACGATTTCCGCCAATTGCACGGGGCGGAAAGCCAGCGGCTCACGTCCGCTCTGGATGCGCTCCAGATCGAGGATGTCGTTGATCAGGCGGACGAGACGGTCAGAGTTGGTGAGGGCGATACGAAAGAGGTTGGCCGCCTTTTCACTCATCTCGCCGAGCATCCCGGAGGAGAGCAGGCCCAGTGCTCCGCGGATGGAAGTGAGCGGAGTGCGCAACTCGTGGCTGACTGTGGAGATGAACTCGTCTTTGAGCCGGTCCAGTGCATAGCGCTGGCTGATGTCGCGAAAGCTGAGCACGGAACCGGAGAACCGGCCCTGATCCAGAATTGGAGTAAGGAAGTACTCCGCCGGGAAGGAGGCGCCGTCGGAGCGGAAAATGGCTTCTTCGCCGGCCGCGGCCAAATGGAGACCGGTGGCGCGGCGAAGGGCGCAATCTTCGGCGCACTGGCGACCCGGGGCCGCTGAACCGTGAAGGAGTTCGTGTACCGGTTTGCCTGTTAGGCTGGCTGCCGGCGCACCGAGCAGCCGGGCGGCCGCGGGGTTGGCGAAGCTCACTTGGCCATGTCTGTCCAAGCCGAAAATGCCGTCAGCGACCGAATTAAGCAGGATTTCCTGCTGCCGTGATAGTTCCTCGGCGCGGCCGCGTTCGTGAGAGCGGGCCAACATTTGCCCCAGGGAAGCAGCCACCGTCTCAACCGAAGCTACGGCTTCACGGTCCTCACGGAGACAAAAGTGGCAATAGAACTCCAGAACCGCCAGCACTTTGTTGCCTGCCCTGACGGGTACTGCCCAGCCGGAGACCATTTCCTGACGACGCGCAGACTGCACTCGAGGCGTGAGGGGCACAGTGGCCAGGTCGGCGATCCATATGGGGCGGCCGTCGTTCCACGCACGTCCGGGGAGTTCGATTCCCCTGGGCAGGGTCAAGCTCATGCTCTCGTGGATGAGGAATTCGGCGCGGCGTCCCGGCGCACCCCACGCGGTGGAGAATTCAAGGCGGTTCTCTTCCTCGTTCACGTCCCATTTCAGGGCCATGTCCCAGCCCTGCGAGACGCAAAGGGCCTCCAGGATACGCGTGGAAGCTACTTCCGGAGAGGTGTTTTCCCCAACGATCTGGCTCACTACAAGTTGCAGGGCGAGGCGATGCTCGCGCTGCTTCTGCTGCGTGACGTCGCGCAACAGACATCGCACAGCGAGTGGGTTTCCTGCCTTCTGGCGCTGACTCAGGCTCAACTCAAGCTCGAGCACACGGCCGTCGGGTGTGTGATGCCGCAATGGCGCCCGGTCCACGACCTCGCCATCGAGTGCGCGACGGAAAAGGGCTGCCACTTCGCCGCGGCAAGCAGGCCCAAAGAGCGCTTCAAACGATTCCAGAGCCAGCAGACCGGCAACATCCCGACCAAAACATCGCTTCCAGGTTGGATTGGCGTAGAGAAACTGGCCGGAAGGGCTGAGAGTCGCGATCATTTCGCTTGAGTTTTCAAAGAGGTCGCGGTAGCGCTCCTGCGATTCGCGCAACGCTTGCTCCTGGCGAACTGTCGCGCTCTGGTCCAGGGCCACCACCACTAGCCCGGCGAGTGCGCCAGTTGCGTCACGCAGCGCCGAGAAATGCAGAGTAACGGGGAACAGAGAGCCATTTTTGTGTCGCAACTGGGTGTGGAAGCTGGGCACCTGGCTCGGTGGCAGAGCCCGCACGCAGTTCAGATAGGCCTCCAAACCATCTGCGGATTCCGCCGGTCGTGCGTTTGGATTGTCTGAGAGCTTCTGCGACTCGGCGATCAGGCGTTCTCCTTCGCCTGGGAGCAGAATCTCAGCGGCTGTGGACATGGCCATCAGCTCTGAGGCATGGTACCCGAGCAGCCGTTCAGCAGCTGGATTCAGATATGTGAAGCGGCCATCCAAGCCGGCCGCCATGACCAAGGGTCCTGCCGAATCCAGCACCGCTTTGAGCGGTCCCGCATCTGTCTCCGGGGATTTCGGGAGTTGAGAATTGCGGACCCTCATGCGAAGAGCCAGGAGCGCTGCCGCGATTCCCGCGGCCACAGCGATGAACATCAGCAGGTCATCATACTGAGGACCACGGGCCAGCCGCGCCAGAATGGCCCATCCAACCAACCACAAGATCAGGCCAGCCACGATCGCCCAGAATCGGGACGGACCGCCACGCACAGCACGCCCAGCCAGCTGTGTTGGGGTAGCGGTTTCTTCGTTGGCCCGGTCCTGCATCCTGCCCCCAGAGTTAGTTTCCAATGCTCCCGCCGTCGCCAGGCAGTTCGTCGGCGTGCGATCGCGAAAAGCGGCAATTCCTCAACAACTTTCGCTCCCCACTCCCCGCGGAGGAACGAACCTCGGCTTTTGAGCTAGTTGCACGTAGTATAAGCGTTTACTCCCATCCTCACTAGCCAAATCGGAACAGTGTTACACACTGAGATATGGTCCCCATGGATGAATCTTCAAACATGTTTGGCGGTGTCAACTTTATACTTGCATCATGTTGCGCCTGTTGGTGTGGTTCCGTCCAGTTCAAATTGGCCTGGCGATTGCCGGCTTGTCTCCATCTTTGTTCAGGCGCAGGCGGCTTGGGCCTGGGGCAACGAGGGGCATCGAACGATCAATCGGCTGGCAGCCAGCACTTTGCCCGCCGACGCGCCGGCATTCCTTAAAGCCGAGGCAGCCGTGAACGAAATGGAATATCTGGAGCCCGAGCCGGACCGCAGGCGGTCGCGTGCCGAGCCGGAACTGAGTGCGGCGCAGGCCCCGGAGCACTTCATCAATTTGGAACCGGCCGACGCGTTGGGCACGCTTCCGCGTAATCGGCTGGACTTCGAGGCCAAGGTATTCGCGGCCGGCCAACGCCCGGAGAAGATAGGCTTGCAGCCCTGGGAGGCCATTGAGGTGTGGGAGCGTCTTAAGGCCGCTCTCCGCGAGTACCGCAACCTTCAGTCCGCAAAACAGGATACCCGCGGTCCAGAGTCAGCGGCGATCTTTTATGCGGGCTGGCTGGGCCACTATGTTGGGGACGGCTCGCAACCCCTCCATACCACTGACAAGTACAACGGCTGGGTTGGCCCCAACCCCAATGGCTACACTACCGGACATCAGATTCACTGGCAGTTCGAGGGGCCGTTTGTGGCTGCCAACGAGCATGAATCCGATGTGCGGACGAAAATGACCGAGGCCAAAGCCATCAACTTAGATATATTCGATCATTACGTGGCGTAACTGAGTCATTTCAAGACGCGCCTCGAACAGGCATATCAACTGGAGGAGACGGGTGGGTTCGTGGTTGCGAGAACCCGGACTCACGCGAGTTGACCGCTGAACGGCTGGCCCCCAGTGCCTCCATGCCGGGGGCATGATATTCACGAAATGGAGGGACTGCGCGAATCCGGTTGCCTATCCGAGTACTGGGAGGTAGGCAGGCATGGGACGTGCTGGCTGACACCAGGATTGTCATCTGCCTGCACCGGGCGGTTGCCTCTCAACATCCGCCTCGCCTGCCTGTAACGTCCCGCGCTACCATCTCGGTCGAGAACGAGGATTTGGAAGAGATAGCGTCCCAAGCCCCAAGATAGCCTGGAAGCTAGTTGTCCTTCGGTTTTCACGAATGGGACTAGAGAACAAAGTTGATTGTCTGGCTTGCTAGGGGGCAGGAGGGTGTTAAAGTCTTAAATGAGCGCCGAGCGGATTTGATTCGCCTAAGCTATTGCTCAAGGCACAGGCCGAAGCTTATTGCATGCGCGCACAGGTAGCTTGGCGCTCTTACTTCTGGTTCTAGGCTTGCCCTCTCACGAGAACCCTGAATTTTGGGTCCTTCTCCGACGCATTCGGAGAGGTCTTCTTGAAGGCAACCGACTTGCCAATCCACTCCATGATGTCTTCGCGGTATCGAAGCTTGTCCTGGAGGTATTTGTCTGGCGAGTACGCCAAATAGTTGACGGCGCCATTGAGGAAGCAAGCGAGCTGCCCTAGGTTGTCCGGCGCCGGGCGGGTTTTGGCGGGATATTTGCCCCTTGCCGGTACTGCTTGCACGGGAAAGGCCCGTTCATACTCTTTGGGAGGGAGTACGAGACGGTTCGATCCAGTCAGCAGGTTGACTCTCAACTTATCTAACCTAGGATCCTCCCGAGGCTTAGGATCCCCAGGAGGTAGGAGATCCAGATACTGCCGGGGAAAAGACCGTTCCGCGGAGGGCCTTTGCGTCAGCCCGGCGCTGATCAGCTCCCTCATCTGCTGGCCCACAATTTCCACCGAACCACCCGCCCAGCTATTCTTACCATGGCCGGTACCAGAAGGAGCTTTGTTGACGCGAGCGACGAAGGTAAGATCGGGATCACTGAAAAAATACTTCAAGACCTCCAGGCCGTACGGTTCCATGTACTTGTTGCTACTGTTGAATCGGAGCCTTATGAAATAACGATGTCGCTTGCGAAGTTCTTCGATATGCTTCTGATGACGCAGAGCGTCTTTGGCGATGAGTATCCCCATCACATCGTCGGCAACACAGCTATGAAGATAGAGCGATTCTGCATGGCTGGGAGAAGAACCGGAGGCCGCCTGAACGCGCTCCAATGCCGCACAGCCGGCGCCGGCGATACCAAGAAGTCTCAGCATTTCGCGACGTCTCATTGAAAATCTCCTCGATCGAGTTATGTCAACCGGAATGATATCTCACTTTGGACAAGCTGCAAGATTCGTCGGTGGCCTTGTCCCGTGGTCTTGAACGATGTGGTCGAGTTGCTCCAGACACAGACCCTTGGCGTTCGTAAATATGACGCCTTCGAAATGCGCGTCTTCCAGGACCGCACCTGTGAAATCCGCATCTCCCACCTTTGCTCCCTTGAAAGAGGCTCTCTGCAGTTGAGAGCCCCGGAATGAGGCGCCGGCAAGGGTTGCACCGTCCAGAATTCCACCTCTGACGTCCGCCCCGGTAAGATCGGCGTCCGTGAGATCGGATGCTCCTTCGAAATGCGCACCGACCAGCTTCGCGGAATTTAGTTTTGCTCGCCGAAAATCGCAGCCTCTCAACAGGGCGTCGTTGAAGACAAATCCGTCAAAATGCCCATCGGCAAAACTGACACCGGAGAGGTCCACATCGTACAGGTTGAGTGGTTCGACCCGCCCCGGCAATTTTCGTGCGCTGCGATTGCCGAGAATAGTTACAATTGCCTGGAAATCGACACGTACCTGAGTGGATGAGGAGCTGTCGATATTGGCGTTGGTCGAAGTGACCGCTGCATTCCGTCGCAGGTATGCGCTTAACACCTGATCGATCGTGAGACCGTCCCTGGGCGAATCGCCGGCAATGCGATCTAGCGCATAAATACCCCCTAAGCGGACGTCCAGTCGTGG
>JBEKZG010000081.1:0-10164 GCA_049510095.1 Occallatibacter sp. | reverse complement strand
GACAACTGCCACACGCTCAAGCTGCCGCATCCGATCCTGACCAACCGCGACCTGGAAAAGCTGCGCCGCGTCTCCTCTGGAGATTTGCTGGCCACCACTCTGCCGGCCTTGTTTCGCGCCGCTGATGGCGAACAGGGCCTCAAGCAGAGCCTCGACGACCTGAGCAGCCGCGCCGCGCACGCGGTGGACTCCGGCTACACGCTGCTGATTCTCTCCGATCGAGGCGTCGATGCAACCTATGCGCCGATTCCCAGCCTGCTGGCGATGGCCGCAGTCCACAATCGCCTGGTGAAAGACAAGACTCGCACCCAGGTGGCGCTGATCATCGAGAGCGGCGAGCCGCGCGAGGTGATGCACTTCGCCCTGCTCATCGGCTACGGCGCCAGCGCTGTCAATCCCTACCTGGCCATCGAGACCATCCACGATCTGCAGCGGCGCAACCTGCTGCCTGCCGGCCTGACCGCGGAATACGCCGAGAAGAACTTCATCAAGGCCATCAACAAGGGACTGCTGAAGACCTTCTCGAAGATGGGCATCAGCACCCTGCAAAGCTATCGCGGCGCGCAGGTCTTCGAGGCCGTGGGATTGAATCGGCAGTTGGTGGATGCATACTTCTCCGGAACCGCGTCGCGCATCGAGGGCGTGGGCCTGGAGGTGCTGGCGCGCGAAGCGCAGCTCAAGCACACATATGCCTTCCAGCCGCTCACCGATTCGGAGACCGACCTGACGGTCGGCGGCCAATATCAGTATCGCGAGGGCGGCGAGTATCACCTGGTGAACCCGCTCACCATCTCCGCGCTTCAGCAGGCCGTGCGCCAGAACAGTCCCGCCACCTTCCAGGAGTACACCGATCTGATCGATGAACAGAGCCGCAACCTGTGCACGCTGCGCGGCCTGTTCAAGCTGAAATACTCCGACAAGCCCATTCCGCTCGATAAGGTGGAGCCGGCCAAGGAGATCGTCAAGCGCTTCACAACCGGCGCCATGAGCTTCGGCTCCATCAGCAAAGAAGCCCACGAAACCCTCGCCATTGCCATGAATCGCATCGGCGGCATGTCCAACACCGGCGAAGGCGGCGAGAGCGAAGACCGTTTCGAGCGCGATGCCAACGGCGATCTACGCCGCAGTGCCGTCAAGCAGGTAGCCAGCGGACGCTTCGGCGTTACCGCGAATTACCTCGTTAACGCCGACGAACTCCAGATCAAGATGGCGCAGGGCGCAAAGCCTGGCGAAGGCGGCCAGCTCCCCGGCCACAAGGTCGATGACTACATCGCGAAGATGCGCTACTCCATCCCCGGCGTCGGACTCATCTCGCCCCCGCCGCATCACGACATCTACTCAATCGAGGATCTCGCCCAGCTCATCTACGACCTCAAGAACGTCAATCCGCAGGCGCGAATTGCCGTAAAGCTCGTCTCTGAAGTCGGCGTCGGCACCGTCGCCGCGGGCGTTTCCAAAGCCCACGCCGACGTCGTCCTCATCTCCGGAGATAACGGCGGCACCGGCGCATCCCCGCTCAGTTCCATCAAGCACGCCGGCCTTCCCTGGGAACTCGGCCTCGCCGAAACCCAGCAAGTCCTACTCCTCAACGATCTCCGCAGCCGCATCCGCGTGCAGACAGACGGCAAGCTCCAGACTGGCCGCGATGTCGTTATCGCCGCCCTGCTCGGCGCTGAGGAATTCGGCTTCGCCACCACCCCGCTCATCACCATGGGTTGCATCATGATGCGCAAGTGCCACCTCAACACTTGCTCGGTCGGCATTGCCACGCAGGATCCGGTTCTGCGCGCCCGTTTTACCGGCCAGCCCGAGCACGTCATCAACTTCTTCTTCTTCATCGCCGAGCAGATGCGCCAGTACATGGCCAAACTCGGCTTCCGCACCGTCGATGAAATGGTGGGCCGCGTCGACAAAATCGACGCTGCCGTTGCCGACGTCCATTGGAAGGCCAAGGGCATCGATCTCTCCTCGATCCTCTACGCGCCCACCATGCCCTCTCGCGTAGCCCGCCGCAAAATGCAGGCCCAGGATCATGGCCTCGAAAGCGCTCTCGATCATCAACTCATCGCCAAAGCCGCGCCCGCTCTCGAGTCCAGGACTCCCGTCACCGGCAACTTCGCCATCCGCAACGTCCATCGCACGGTCGGCGCCATGCTCGGCGGCCAGATCGCTCGCCGTTACGGGTCCGCCGGATTGCCCGACGGCACCATCCATTTCAAATTCTCGGGCTCCGCAGGTCAGAGCTTCGGCGCGTTCGTTCCCTCCGGCGTCACCCTCGAACTCGAAGGCGATTCGAACGACTACCTGGGCAAAGGCCTTTCCGGCGGGCGCATCATCGCCTATCCGCCCAAGACCTCCAGCTTCCTGCCGGAGGAAAGTATCCTCGTCGGCAACGTCGTTCTCTACGGCGCAACCGCCGGCGAAGTCTTCCTGAACGGCATCGCCGGCGAACGCTTTGCCGTCCGCAACTCCGGCGCAACCGCTGTTGTCGAAGGCGTCGGCGACCACGGCTGCGAATACATGACCAACGGCACGGTCGTCGTGCTCGGCACAACAGGCCGCAACTTCGCCGCCGGCATGAGCGGTGGAATCGCCTACGTCTACGACGAAGCAGGCGACTTCGCCGCCCGCCGCTGCAATCCAGCCAGCGTCGATCTTGAGCCGCTCGAATCCTCTGAAGACGTCAGCAAGGTCCGCGACCTTCTCGAACGCCATCGCGACTTCACCGGCAGCCCACGCGCTGCCTGGATCCTCGAGCACTGGGCCGAGGCGCAAGCTAAATTCATCAAGGTCTTCCCGCACGAGTACAAGCGTGTCCTGGGAGTCCCGCGCATCCATCCGGAGTTGGAAGCGGTCTACGCATCCCCCACAACCACGTCGCCTCTGCTGGCGGCCGCAGAGGTGCAACATGGGTAAGGACACAGGTTTTCTTGAAATTCAGCGCGAGCAGCCCACCCGCCGCAAGGTTGAAAACCGAGTCAAGGATTGGTTCGAAATCTACGAGCCCTTCCCTGAAGCGAAGCAGCGCGAGCAGGGTGCCCGCTGCATGGATTGCGGTGTCCCCTTCTGCCACACCGGCTGCCCGGTCAACAACCTCATTCCCGATTGGAACGACCTCGTTTACAACGGCCGCTGGGAAGCCGCCATCAAGCGCCTTCACGCCACCAACAACTTCCCTGAGTTCACCGGCCGCATCTGTCCCGCGCCTTGTGAAGCCGCCTGCGTTCTCGGCATCAATCAGCCGCCCGTGTCCATCAAGCTCATTGAGAAAAACGTAGTTGAGCGCGCCTGGGACGAGGGATGGATTCGCCCCGAGCCGCCCGAGCATGCCACAGGCAAGCTTGTCGCCGTCGTCGGCAGCGGACCCGCAGGCTTGGCGGCTGCACAGCAGTTGCGCCGCGCCGGCCACTCCGTCACCGTCTACGAGAAAGCCGACCGCATCGGCGGCCTCTTGCGCTACGGAATTCCCAACTTCAAGCTCGAGAAGCACATCCTCGACCGCCGCATCGACCAGATGCGCGCCGAGGGCGTTACCTTCATCGTCAACGCGCATGTAGGCGTCAACATCCCCGTCGAGACCCTCACCGAACACTACGACGCCATCCTCCTTTGCGGCGGCGCGGAGCATCCCCGCGACCTCAGGATTCCCGGCCGCGAACTCAAAGGCATCCACTTCGCAATGGAGTACCTTCCCCAGCAGAACCACCGCTGCGAGGGCGACCAAGTCGATCCCTCAATCGCCATCTCCGCTGAAGGCAAGCGCGTCGTCATCATTGGCGGCGGTGACACGGGCGCTGACTGCCTCGGCACCGCTCATCGTCAGCGCCCCATCAGCGTGCATCAGTTCGAAATCATGCCCAAGCCTCCCGCCGAGCGCGCACCCTCCACTCCCTGGCCGCTTTGGCCCTTGCAGTTGCGCACGGAAGGTGCGCATGAAGAAGGCGGCAACCGCGACTGGAGCATCAACAGCATCCAATTCACCGGCGACGAAAATGGCAACATCAAACAGCTGCACGCAGTGCGCGTCGGGCCACCACCCAAATTCGAATCCATCCCCGGCACCGAGTTCATCCTCGATGCCGACCTGGTTCTCCTCGCTCTCGGCTTCCTCGGCCCCGTTCGTTCGGGCATGATCGAACAACTAGGCCTTGCCGTCGACAATCGCGGCAACATCGCAACCAAAGACGGCTACATGTCCTCCGTCGAAGGCATCTTTGCGGCGGGCGACATGCGCCGTGGTCAATCCCTCGTCGTCTGGGCAATCTCCGAGGGCCGCAAAGCCGCCGCCCAGGTCGACGCATGGCTGACATCGAAAGCGGAACCACTCAACCAACGCCACCACGCGCTCGCATAATCAATCCCGTCAGTAGGCCAAGGATTCATCCTTGGCAAAAAGTGAAATAGCCGGCATCCTTGCCAGCCATTTCTCTGCATCGTTCATTGTGTGCGAAGCAATCGTGCCGCCGCGGATTCTCCTGGATATCCCGCGCAATTCCCAAAGTGGTAAGGTATGTTTTTGGCTGGCCCCAGGCAGCCATACGTATTGGCTGTGAACGCTCCACCGCCTAACAGGCGGTGGCTTCGATTACGGCTGGAAGCCGGATTGATCGGCCATGCGGCCGTTTGGCGCGGCCCCTGTCGATGTCCTTCCATTCGTGGCACTACTTCGAATTCCTTTGCCAAAATGCTGCACGCTCGGCGGAAAACAAGAAACACTATTTGTCGCCTGAAGGCGAGGGGTTTGCCCATCTCCTATAGGCGACTCTAAAGTGCACAACCTCGGGAGCCCCATGTCCACCCGCTGAAAAATGGGTATGAAGAACATCGGCAATCGCGTCGGAGGGAGCAACGCCTTCAGGCCCACTGAATTTGCCGACGAACCCTTCTTTGAAAGGACACGGATTCACCCGTGCCGCTAAGTGACTTGGAATCAAATGGTTTTAACCCCTGAGGGATGGGTTTTCAACAATCCTCCCAATTTGTCAGCAATCTGAGGGGCCTTCAGACCCCTCAATTCAGCCGTTCGAAAGACGGTCTTCAGGCCCGGACCTTGCCATCCTCAACCTCACTTGGTAAACGTAACCTCCCCATAGAATCCCCGACGAATTCCAACAGCAGGTCCAGGGTCATAGCTGAATTCAACATGGTAAGGCTGAAGAAGATTCTGGCCCACGGCCTTCAAATGGATGTGCCGGGTTGCCGCCCACAGAACCGTCGCATCGCCGGTCCAATACGAGGCCACCTGTATACCTTGAAGGGCGCTGACGAACCGCGCCTGAAAGTCAGTGCTCACCGCTTTGGGCAAATCGAAACCGTTCTGAAGCAGTGCCTGGTACTCCGGACTGGATCCTTGCACAACGGGCGCGCTGCCAATATCCAATGAGTTCTTACCTTTCTCCACATGCATGTCGAGGAAGGAGTACGTTCCGCCCAAACGCCACCACGGCATGGGACGCCACTGCGGCGCCACTTCTACCCCGGTTGTGGACGCAATCAGCCCATTCCCGAACTGCGCGGGGTAAAAAAGGTGAGTGGGAGCCGGGTTCGTCGCCACATACGGGGCGCCAATCAGGTCTTCGCTGAAGAGGTCGCCGTAGTGGTTGTAGAAGCCCGCTACATCCACATAGAACTGCTTCCCTTCCAAGCCTCTGTAGCCAAGCTCGTAGCCGTTCAGTTGCTCAGACCTGAATCTGGGATTCGCGCAGAAGCACGCGAAGATCGGCAGCCCACTAGGCGCGTTTCCCAGGAAGCTTGAGAGGTTGAAATCGCGCTCTACGTCGGCAGGGGTGCGCAGACCGTGCGTAAAAGCCGCCCACACCGTCTGGCTGGCCGTCGGTGTGTACAACAACCGGGCGCTCGGTTCCGCCATCACTCCGGTGTAATTCGTTTTCAGCACCTTGGTCCCGGCTACAAGCAACAGCCGATCCTTGACCAGGGAGATTTCGTCCTGAATAAATCCATGGTAGAGAAAGTCGGTTCTTTGCGGTGGCGTAAACGTGAGCCCGGTAATGACTTCGACTTCGTTTCCGTGGCTGGCCCGGCCGGTCAGACCCCAGGATACCCGCTGGTGAGACAAGGAAAAGCGATCGAGAAAATCAACATTCACCGTGTTACGGATGTCGCCGAAATTCAACTCATTCCGTGTGTCGTGGGCATAGTAGGCAGCCAACTGAAAGTCTTTACCTTCACCCAGCACTCTTGCCCAGTTGAAAAGGATATTGCCTCCGTAGAGTGAAGCATCGCCGCTTGTGTCGGTGTTGGCGGGCGGGTTATAGGTTGTCAGTGTCACTCTCTCGCCAAAGCCCTGGCGGTATAAATCCCCCTGCAGCCGGTAGTTGTCGCGGCCGGTCGCATTCCAGTCCATGCGGAACCCGCCCTGACCGCTATGCCAGTCGTCGTAGTTGTCGCCGTCGGAGTGATACTGGGGCGCCCATCCAAACCCCTTGGCATAGACGCGGTATGTGAATCCCTTGCCGTTGCCGGAGCCATAGCGGGCATCTCCGAGGACCTGCTCCACATCGCCGCCGCGCCCTGTCGCCAGCACGCCCTGCGTATCCTTGGTGTTCTTGGTGATGATATTGATCACCCCGTTGACCGCATTCGGCCCCCAAATTGTCCCGCCGGGACCGCGAATCACTTCAATGCGGTCGATGTCTTTAATCAGCACGTCCTGCGTTTCCCAATAGGTGCCCGCGGTGAACGTGCTATACACCGTACGGCCATCGATCAGCACCAGGACAGACCGTGAAAGGCGGCTATTGAACCCGCGAATGCCGATCGCGTACTCGCCTGAAGCGATGCGCGCCACCTCCACTCCCGGCGCCAGCCGCAACGCCTCCGGAATGCTCGTTGCCCCCGAACGCTGAATATCCTCCTGCGCGATCACGTAAATCGCCGCCGGCGTGTTCCACACCTCTTCCGGCTCTCTTGATACAGTCGTCACCTCGATATTCCCCAGCTCCTCCAGGGTCATGGTTTTCAACTGGCTCGGCGGCTGGTTACCCAAGACTGCTTCTTTCGCCTCCGGATTTGGCCCCGTCAGCGCGAAACAGGTCGTCACCGCGGTGCAGGCCGCAACAGCCAAAGTCCGCAACGTGCGCGCGCGACCGCCGCGCCACCGAAGCCGGCACCACTTGAGTGCCATGGAAAGCGACGGTGTGAACCCATCGAAAAACCCCGAGCCCCAAAAGCTGGATTTGCCGAATCGCCCTGCCAGTCGACTTTGATCAGCGAACAATGAGAACATCGACGTCCAATTCTGAATCTGAATGTCAAATACGGAAACTGCTGGCCCTGCAAAAAGCAAGAGTAGACCAAGGGCGCAAAATCCCTGGGGCTGTGGGGGGGATTCCCAAAATCTTGGATGCCATCTTGTTGAGAAATGGTTGTTTGAGTCGAGAATCAGATCGTTTCAAGCTGATTAAGTGGTGGAGCGTTTTTCCTTAAAGTGTGAAGTCAGGGCGCATAGCGCCACGGACGCGTTCCATGTTATGCTCGCCCCGAAACTCCGGGTATGTTAAACCGTGGTCAATCGACTCAACCCGCAGCGACCAGCGTTTATCGCAGGCATCATAATCTTCGGGATTTGCGGAGCAGACGGGCAGACACCGCCTTTGCGAGATCCGTCCGTTGCGCAGAAGACCTTCGCGCCCTTGAGCGCCACCGACCCCGTCGTGCGGGACGGCCTCTTCCGCATCGACCTGGTCGTAGCGGACTCGGCAGGGAACCCGGTTTCGGACCTCGAGCCCAGGGATTTCACTCTTCTCGACAACGGTCAGCCGGCAAAAATTCGCACCCTGCACAACTCTTTGGCGGCGTCCGAACCAGCACCCGAATCACCACCCGAGCTGATCTTCGTCCTCGACGCCATCAATCTCTCGCCCCAGCAGCTCACGCAAACCGAGACCGCGGTAGCTCAGTTCCTGCGCAGGAATGACGGCCGTCTGGAAGCCTCATGTTTTCTCTACAGGCTTACGCGGGATGGGTTGTACTCGTCCTCGATGCCTACGCGGGATGGAAGTCTATTGGCCAATGAAGTGGAACACCACAAGTCTCCGCGAACGGTGTGGAGAGCGGATCAAAATGATGACTCCAATTTACTTCGCTCATTTCACGGCAGCTCGCAGTCCAATTCGCTTTCTCTGCGCGCCCTGGGCTCCATTGCCATCGACCAGAGGGAGATCGCCGGTCGCAAAGTCGTGGTGTGGATCGGTCCGGCCTGGCCTGTGAATAGCGGCGACAGAAGCTTCGACGAAGCGACGGAACTGTCCACACGCCTACGGGAAGCGCGCATCACGCTGGACAACGTCAACGTCTGGCCGAATCCTGACCGGTCGTTCAATCCTCAAGACCTTGAAGCACCCCGCTCGCAAAAGGACATGGTACCGGCAAAGCTGGCCTTGCAGGTGATTGCGACCCACACAGGAGACCTGGTGCTGGACTCATCGAGAAACCTTGAACTGGACATTGAACACTGTGTTGAGCAGGAGCGGAACTTCTACACTCTCACCTTCAATCCTCCACACACCGACAAAATGGACGATTACCGCGACCTTCGTGTGAAGGTGGATCGTGCCGGGCTGACGGTCCGCGCTCTGACGGGCTACTACAACGAGCCGGTCTATTTCGACAGTCCCCGGCCGGGCACAGAAAAGGTCACCGTCGCGCAGCTTGAAGACCTGGTGCATTCGCAGATCGACCTGCCGCGCAAACTGGCGAATCTCGAACTTACCGAACGGCTAAGCACGCCTCGGCTGGATGCGCTGTTAAGCGCGATCCACAGCGAACGGGAACGTCAGGCGCTAACGGCGGATGCCGATATGTCGCTCGCGCTCCCGCCGCCGCCCGACGAAATCGTGAATCGCCCGCCGCCGACGCTGGAGGAGCAGCGCGCCATTTTGGGGCACACGTTCGACTACCTTAAAAATGCCATTCCACAACTGCCCAACTTATATGCCTTAAGAAACACAGTGCGGTCCGAGGAGCCTCGCACACGTGCCGACGAGATATGGAAGATGCCGCACGACGACCAGACTCTCCACTTTGCCGCTTCGGAGCACGCCACTGTTCTCTATCGAAACGGGCAGGAGGTGGTTGAGAGAAAGCAGAAACTCAGTAGACGCCGAATTGCCGTCGCACGAGTGCGTGATCTTGAAACAAGGGGAATGTTCGGTCCCATTCTTACCTACGTGCTGATGGCCGCCGCTGCCAGTCCAGGCTCACTCAACTGGAAGCGCTGGGAGCGTGGCAAATACGGAGATCTGGCCGTGTTCTCCTACCGTATTGCCAGCCGGAATAGCAAGCACGAGGTCACCTTTTGCTGCCTTCCGGAGGGTGATGGAACCACTGTCTACCAAAACAAGACCGACGCCGACGGCGAATTCGCACTCAACCCCGACACAGGGGCCATCATGCGCATCGTGATCGATGCGGATCTGGACGAAGAACGGGACCCTGACGTGCCTCTCATCCGCTCGCAACAGATGGTCGAGTACGGCCCCGTGGAACTGGCCGGCAATACCTACACCTGTCCCCTGCGAAGCGTGGCGATCTCCCGTGGCCGCTCCGAGCGCGTACTCAACGAGTGGGGCATGGTCTTCAGCCTTTACGGCTACTTCGAAACCATGATCAACGACGTGGCATTCGGCGGGTATCACAAGTTTGGGGGAGAAGCCCGCATTCTCCCTGGATTCGAAGAGACTGAGGGAACAGAACCTCCCGCACCTCCAACGAAAGCGCATTGACCAATGCGCTTCCTTGCAACGCGCCCACGATTGCCGTAGTCCAAAATGAGCGGCGGGCGGCGCTGATCTCATACCGGGCTTTATCAAGTTGAGGGTGCCCCCGTCCCTCGTTTTTGGGAACTGGGGCGGGGGAATCGAGCTGTCTAGCCCGCCTCTCCCTCATATTTCTTCTCCGGCAACGTAAAACAGAATTCCGCTCCCCGATCCACTGCTCCGGTCGCCCACACACGCCCACCATGCCGTGCGATAATCCTTTGCACGGTCGCCAGTCCGATGCCGGTTCCAGGAAAATCCGCCTGCGAATGCAGCCGCTGGAAAGGACGGAAGAGCCGGTCTATATACGCGCTGTCAAAGCCGGCGCCGTTGTCCTTCACAAAGAAGATCGTCTCGTCCCCTTGCTCCCGGCAGCCGAATTCAATCC
>JBEKZG010000080.1:0-10196 GCA_049510095.1 Occallatibacter sp. | reverse complement strand
ATCTTTTTTCCTGATTGAACACAGTGTACCGGCCTCAAAATTGCGGCCCGTGACAGTAAATGCAGCAAAGATGTTTATAACGGAACCATTCCATCCTTGTCACGAAGGGTGGGACAGCAAATCGTTTTTCCTCCGATGGCAGGGATTCGTTCTATATTCTTGTAGACACCCCAGCGATGTGCCGGACGAAGCGTTCCGATTGTGCCTTTTGACCGCCGGAACTCCGCGAACGACTTGCGGGCGCCTGTGCAAAAATCTCCGCACAGGCGTCTAATGGGGATAGTACTCAGCAACTAACGAGCGGACCGCTCGACGGACCGCAGTAGAGATGAGAGGCCAAAACAAATGACAGACGATCTTGAAAACGCCCCCAGGACCTATTCGGGTGCGTTGCTGGCGGTAATCGCCGTCGCCCTGCTGTGCGCCCTGGGCGGGCTGATCTGGAGCTACACGCTCAACAGTAAGCTGACGGCCCAGCAAGCGGAACTGGCCGACGCCAAACAACAGAACGCGAAGCTGGCCGCGGATTTGCGCGAGACCAACGCCCGCCTGAATGTGGCCACCGACGAACTGGGGAAATCGCTCGGGCTGACCCAGAAGCAAATGGACACGCGCGCCCAGGAGATCATCCGCCGCGAGCAAGCCGTGGAAGCCAACACCCAACAGCTTGCAACGGCCCAGAAGCAGACCGCGCAGCAGGTGACTGCGGTTTCCAGCGCCGTGACCGACGTGAAGACCGATGTGGGGGGCGTTAAGACCGACGTAGCCAAAACGCAGAGCGACTTAGCGGGTGCCATCGCCCAGTTGACGACGATGAAAGGCGATTTGAGCGACCACAGCAGCCTGATCGCCCGCAATCGCGACGAACTTGAAGTCCTAAAGCACAAAGGGGATCGGACCTTCTACGAGTTCACCATCGCCAAGGGGCAGAGGAAGCCGGTGGGCACGGTAAGCTTGGAGCTGAAGAAGGCTGACGCCAAAAAGAGCAAGTTCACCCTGATGGTCTACGCGGACGACAGGACTTACGAAAAGAAGGACAGAAACGTGAATGAGCCGCTGCAGTTCTACGCCGGCAAGGATCCGCTTCTCTTTGAGATCGTGGTGAACTCGGTAAGCGGGAAGAACACGATCACCGGATATCTGTCCGTTCCGAAGAGTGCGCCCGCTCCGGCTGCTACTGGTCGGTAACCGCTGCGTGGGGCGCGAGCACCAGACTTTGCTGATAGCGCAAGGCGAAAGTAAAGTTCAGGTCCTGGCGCGCGTCCCATTGCTGCTTGCTCATTTTGAATGAGGAAGCGAATTCTCCCTCCAGGGTTTGTCCGGGGGCGATGGTCGCATCGGTGGTGGGGAGAGCCTTGCCATGCGGCACGGGCATATTTGGATAAGCGAGGTATATCCGATCGTAATCGCCCGCAGATGCCGCGTAGCTGGAGTGAATGCCGTCGTCCAGTTTGACGTTGGTCATGACATTGTGCAGAAAGAGCGGCTCACTACTTTGGTTATGCAGCCGGACGTGTGTAAATACCAGCACCTGATCGAAGCTTTCCTTGGGGATAGGCGCCCCACTGGCGTCGAATCCCGAAGTTTCTGTGTGCTGTGGGTGAGCCCACACCTCAACAATATCGCCGGTCGCCACGGGCGGCTTTTGCCCAATCATGAAGTAAGTGGCAATAGCCGCGGTTACCAGGATAGCCGCGATCAAGGTGGCCATCACCACATGACTGGAGCCCTTGGCGTAGTCCTCGCCGAGCGCTGCATCGTCCAATTCGGGGGAATTCTTCAGGAGTAGACTCATCGCGCCCTTATCTTATCTCCAGAAACATAAAAAGAGACATGAATTCGTGCGCGGGCGCGCGGAATATTCCATAGAGTTGCACTGAAAGTGGTGCATCCTGGTCTGGTTTAGAGTCCGGTTCAGGGGCGCGGCCTTAGCGCCGCCAGCAGATTTTCCGCCTTACCTGTGTTCAAAACGTCCCCCGGTCCAAGCCAGGCTCGGCGGAGCTGGCGGATTCCGTACTCCATTTTTCCCAGGTTGCGGGCATCGTGCGAGTCCGAGTCGATGACAATCCCGCATCCCAGTTCCCTGGCCAGGCGCACGTCGCGGTCGTTCAGGTCGAGCCGCTCCGGCGCGGCGTTGTGCTCCACGGCCACGCCCAGTTCCGCGGCACGGCGCAACACCGCACCAAGGTCCAGCGCAAAGGGTTCCCTGCGCAGCAGCAGGCGTCCCGTGGGATGGCCCAGAATGCGCACGTATGGATTTTCAATGGCCCGCAGCACCCGCGCGGTCATCTCTTCCCGGCTCTGTTCGAACCGGGTGTGCACGCTGGCAATCACAATTTCCATCTGCGCCAGCACCTCGTCATCCAGGTCGAGTGCGCCGTCGCCCAGGATATCCACCTCAATGCCCGCAAAGACGCGAATGCACCCCTGCATCCGCTCGTCCACTTCGTGGATTCGCTGGATGTGCTCGAGCGCCCGCGTTTCGTCCAGGCCGTTGGTCATGGCCAGGTTCTTTGAGTGGTCGGTGATGGCGATATATTCGTATCCGCAGGCCAGGGCGGCTTCGGCCATTTCGCGAATGGTATTGTGCCCGTCGCTGGCATTGGTGTGCATGTGCAGGTCGCCGCGGATGTCGCTCTGTTCGATAAGCCGGGGCAGCGCATGTCGGGCCGCGGCCTCAATCTCACCCAGGTTCTCGCGCATCTCGGGCGGCATCCAGTCCATGCCCAGCGCCGCGTAGATTTCTTCCTCGGTTGCCGCAGCCACGGTTGAGCCGTCGTCGAGCCGCGCCAGCGCCCATTCGCTCAGTGTGTGGCCCATTTTGAGGGCGCGTTGCCGCAGCGACACGTTGTGCGCCTTGGAGCCGGTAAAGTACTGCAGAGCCGCTCCATAGCTGGCGGAAGGTAACAGGCGCACGTCCACCTGCAGGCCATTCTCAAGGTGGAAGCTCACCTTGTTTTCGCCTTTGGCGATCATGTCGTGGATCTCAGAGTATGCGGCCACATATTCCACCGCCGCGGCGGTATGCTCGGGGACGCAGGCGGATCCGGTGACCAGCAAATCCAGGTCGCCGGCGGTCTCGCGGCCCCGCCGCAACGAGCCGGCGGGCGTCACCCGCTCTATCCCAGGGAATGCCAGCAGGTAGGCTGAAATACGCCGGGCGGCTTCTTCGGCAACGTCAATGCGGAATCGGCCCGCGCTGCGCCGATAGTCTTCGATCCCCTTGCGCAGTTTTTCAATCTGCTTTTCGCCCATCCGGGGCAGCCCGCTCAGGCGGCCGGCATCAATCGCCTCGGCGAGTTGGTCAATGCTGCTGATTTGGGCCGCGGACCACAGCAGCGCCACGGTCTTGGGACCCATGCCGGGCAGCTTCAGCAGCTCCAGCAGGCTGGAGCCGTACTTGGCCTTGAGCTCTTCCCGCAGCGGCAGCGTTCCTGTGGAAGCGATGGCCTGAAGATTCGCCGCCATACCCTTGCCGATTCCTGGAATCTCCAGCAGGCGCGTGGTATCCGGTGCGGCTGCCGCCAGGTCTACCGTTGTCTGTTCGGCGGCTTCAGCGGCACGGCGATAGCTGCGAATCCGGAATCCGTCGCCGCCGTCGATCTCCAGAAGATCCGCGGTTTCAGAAAGCAGGCGGGCTACAGTCGCATTGTCCATTGCGGAAGGGTATCAGAATTGGATCTCCCGGAATGACTGACTTGGGTGCGCCTGCGGCAAGGCATTTTGACCGGCCCGCGGCAGGGCCGAGTGAGTAACTGACCAATGCACTGCCGGCGGGCTGGCCTTTACTTCGAACATGTCGCTGATTCAGGCTTGGACAGGGGTCGTGACAAGACCAAAGCTGCCGGACACACTCCCGGTGCCGACCTCACCGATGATCTGCGATCACGCCAGGCGCGTCAACGCCGCTAGGCAGCGCTGTGAGCGGAAGCATCCTTGAATCGGATCACGGAATCCGCTTGTGGGCCTTTCTGGCCCTGGACGATATCGAACTCAACATCATCGCCCTCTTTCAGCGTCTTGTACCCGTCCAACTGGATTGCGGAGTAATGCACGAACACATCCGGCCCGTCGTCGCGGCCTATGAATCCGTAGCCCTTGGCGTTGTTAAACCACTTGACCTTACCTTTGTACTGAGCCACAGGCTCCTTCTTTCTCTCGTTCAGAAAATCTGGCGAACGTGGGGAACGCGCGCCGATAAAGTTTAAGACGTGAAAAACCGGAGAAAGGTTGATCAAGGTGCAAACAATGAGTCCCGTAAAATGATACGGATCCTCAACGCCGGCTCCCTGTCACACGCAGGTCCGCGCGTCAGGGAAGTAGCTCCCCAGACCAAGTCGTTCCATCAACGGCTGTTAACGGTGGTCACTTCCGCTTGCCCGCATTGAGCCGCGCATACAAAAGAACGCTTGTGAGTGTTTTGCCATCGAGGATGGCTCCCTTCTCAATCATCTTGAGCGCATCAGAAAGCTTCACCAGGCGGAACTCAATCAACTCGTCCTCTTCAGGATGCGCGTCGCCGGCCACAAGACCCTCCGCGAGAAAGACCTTCATCGATTCGCCCAGAAAGCCGGGGCTGCCATAGTACTCGACCATGGGCTTCCACTTTTTAGCGCGGTAGCCGGTCTCCTCTTCCAATTCGCGCTGAGCGCCGGCCAATGGATCTTCACCCGGCTCCAGCTTGCCCGCCGGCAACTCCCAAAGAAACTGGTTGGCGGCATGGCGATACTGGCGTTCGACCACGATCCAGGGGTCCTTTTTGCTCTTTGAGTCGTCGATGGCCAGGATGACCACGCTGCCATTGTGCCGGATCACGTCGCGTTCGCTCTCCCGGCCGCCGGGCTCGATCAGTTTGTCGTGCATCACGCGGAAGAGAGAGCCCTGGTAGACGACCTCGGAGCTGAGCAGTTGAGCCGTCTCCTGCGGGGCAGGGGCTTTGGGCGCCTTCAGTTTCTTCTTCTTCTTCAACTCGCTGGCGGGCTTTGCAGCCTTCGATACCTTCTCCGCTTCTTTCTCTTTCTTGGGCATTTCCTGTCTCTCTCCTCACAACGCAGTCAGGGAAAGTATACGCATTACGATGAAGATACGGCAGCCGCAAAGGTGCGTAACATCCTAAGTGCATCGATTTTGTCCGGCGTGGCATCCTTAACACAGCTTCTTAAACCCAGTGACCAGCCGGTTGGAACTTCCCGAGCGAGCTGGATGAGCCGAGTGAGCGCGTTGTTGACTACGGATTGTTATCCCATTACCGTGGCGCCGGGTCTGAGCCGGCTGTTCCTGGACTACTGCGCCGGAGACGCGAAGGCGCTTGCTTTTTTCGGCTCGACCGCGGCGGATACGAACTGGCAGTTGCGTCCGCCGGTTCCCGCCCATTGGCCTGAGCTGGTCCGCTTGCTTCAGGCGCAGAATACCGGGCCATCACCCGCGGCTTCGGCGGCCCTTGACGCGCTCAGCCGGGGCGTCGGCGTCGTGGTCACCGGCCAGCAGGTAGGTCTCTTTGGAGGCCCGCTCTTTACGCCCTTCAAAGCGGCAACGGCCTTGGCTCGCGCGCGCACTGTCACGGCGTCAGGCCACCCCCATGTGGCCATCTTCTGGCTGGCCAGCGAAGACCACGACTTTGCCGAGATCAATCACGTTACATTTCCCGGCCGCAAAGAACTGCACAAACTGGTCTACGCAAGCGCGCCCGCATCGCCGCCGGGGCCTGTGGGCGGCATCGTCCTCGACGACTCAATCACGGAACTCATTGATCAGGCGTGGGAACTGCTCGGTCCAACGGAAGCCATGGAGTTTCTGGCTGCCGCGTACCGGCCCGGCCGAACCTTCGCCCAGGCATTCGCCGAGTTTTACTCGAAGATATTTGCCACGCAAGGCTTGTTGGTGCTGGACGCGTCCGGCCGCGAAGCCCACAGCATGGGGGCGCCAGTGCTGCGTGCGGGTCTTGAACTGGCGGACGAGTTACATGCTGCGCTGCTTGACCGCAATCGTGAGTTGGAAGCCGCGGGATATCACACGCAGGTGGCCGTTGGGGCACAGAACAGTCTGCTCTTCCTCATCGATGAAAAGACCGGCGCGCGCCAGGCTCTGCGGCGGACCGCGCCCAGTGCCACGGAGCCGGCAGGCTTGTGGCAGGCCGGACGGCAAAGCTATACAACCGCCGATCTTGTGGGAATTCTGGACGGTGAACCAGAGCGAATCTCGCCTTCGGCGCTGCTCCGGCCGGTCTTCCAGGATTTTCTGCTTTCGACGTCTCTCACCATCGGCGGTCCGGCGGAAATTGCGTACTTTGCCCAGAATGCGGTCCTCTTTGACCGCATTCTGGGCCGGATGGCGCCGGTTCAGCCGCGCTTTTCCGGGACTTTGATCGAGCCTGCGATTGCCGATTTACTCCGCCAGCACGAGCTGACTCTGGAGCGCGTGTTTGAGATTGCCGGGCAGGAGAGCGGCGCTGGAGCCGCCGCCGCGCTGACGCAACTGCTTGCCGCCCGCGCCATGCCCATTGAAACCAAGCAAAAGCTCGCCGCTGCTGGCACGGCGCTGGACGCAGAGTTGACCACCCTGCTCGATTGGATGCGTGCGCAGAATGAAGGTCTGGGCAAGTCGGCGGAGACTGCAGCCAGCAAGATGCTCTACCAGATGAACCGCATGCGGACGCTCGCCGCCAACTACCAGTTGCAGCGCGAGGCCTCCCTGGGCCGCCACGCCGAGGCAATTTGCCGTGCGGTTGATCCGGACGGCGGACTCCAGGAGCGGCTGCATGGAGCGGCCTATTACTTTGCCCGCTATGGTTTTGAGCTGGCGGAAGAGCTTACCGCGCAGGCTGCCAACCCATGCCCCGGACATACGGCGCTGTGGCTATAATCCTCGCGAATAGTTGGAGGCTTGGTGTGAAACAGTTTGCGGCCATATTGGCCTTCGTGATGCTGGCCTGCTCGACGGCTCCGGCGCAGACATCCCCATGTGCGATCCCCGGCACCAACAACGACTTCCTCGGTATCCAGACCATTCGCCTCTGGCCCGGCGACGCACCGGAAGCCAAGGGCAAAACCTGTGATGACATCCCCACCCTGACCATCATGGGGCCGCGCCAGGGGGCGGAGAACGGCTCGGCGGTTATCATCCTGCCGGGAGGCTCCTACACCCGGCTCGCCTCCGACCTGGAAGGCCGCGAAGTGGCCGACTGGTTCACCGACCGCGGCTTTCGCGCCTTCATTCTTAGCTACCGGCTTACCTCGCACGGTTACGTGCTTCCAGTTCCGCTGCTCGACGCCCGCCGCGCCGTCCAAACCGTCCGTGCGCGCGCAGCCGACTACCATATCAACCCCAATCGCATTGTGCTTATTGGATTTTCCGCAGGCGGGCATTTGGCCGCCCTTGCCGGAACGCAGTTTGTCCCCGGCAACCCCGACGCGGACGACCCCATTGCCCGTGCTTCCAGCCGCCCGGACTACCTGGTGCTCGGCTATCCCTGGATTGGCGCCATCTCGCTCGACACTTCGCACCTGAACTACTGCAAACTTTATGACCTTTTAGATCGCTGTGAAGCGCTGCGCTTGGCCTATTCGCCCGATCTTTTCGTCACCAAGGACACGCCGCCCACCTTCCTCTACCACACCTTCACCGATCAGACGGTCCCGGTGGAGCAGGGATTGCGTTTCTATGAGGCGCTGGTCAAGGCCGGGGTCCCGTCCGAAATGCACATCTTTGCCAATGGCCCCCATGGCACCGGACTGGGCAAAGGCGACCTTGCTCTGGATCAGTGGCCCAATCTGCTGGAGACTTGGCTGCGTGTACAGGGCCTGATAACGCCGGAAGTTTCAATCGGCAAACACTAAGCAAAATTGGCCCCAAAATTAGAGGCGGGCCACCGACTTCGGGAGTGGAAGGACTTCCCGGAACCGGCGGCCCGCTGGACCCTGAAGCGGGTCTGGGTGGTATTGTTAGTTTAAGCTTCTTTTATTTGAAAGCAAGCGTTTTTTTCGAGAATCTTCGCAGCTCGTGACAGCAGTCACAGGACACCGTACATTCAAACCCATCTGCGTTGACCTTGAGGGTCCGCCCCTGATACAAAAAGGTGTTCCACCCAGTACAAAGACTCCCTTCGATTGCGTGAGCCGCTGGTACCAACATGCAAGAAATCTTTCAAAAAGTCGGAGAATTGATGCTGGGCGCAGTGCCCACGATGCTGCTGTTCGTCGTGCTGGTTTTGGCCTACCAGTTCCTGATCCAGGGGCCGCTCACGGCAGCGCTCAAAAAGCGCCGGGCTCTCACCATTGGCGCCCTTGAAGATGCGCAAAAGGCCATTGCCGTAGCCGAGGCCAGGGCGACCGAATATGCCGAAAAACTCCGCCAGGCGCGCGCCGAGGTTTACAAGATCCGTGAGCAGCGTGTGAAGCAGTGGAATGCCGAGCGGGACACCGCTCTGGATGCCGCCCGCAAGACCGCCGGTGCTAAGGTGAACCAGGCAAAGGCGGAGCTGGAAGCCGAGGCCGCCGCAGCCCGCCGCGCCATTCAGGGCTCTGCCGCGGATTTGGCGACTCAAGTGATGCGCGCTGTTCTCCCGCAGACCGCCGGGGGGTCCCGTTGAGATATTCAATCGCGCGTTCGCGCTTTTCTGTAAGTCTTTTGTGGTTTGCTTTTGCCGTTGCGCTGTTGGCCGGGTTTGCGGTTGCGCCGCACAAGCTGGCTGCTCAGGAACCAGCTTCAGCTTCCCAACCCCAACCTCAACCTCAGCCCGATTCGCAGGCCCAGGCCAAGCCCGAGGCCGCCAAGTCCGAAGCCGGGGAAGAGGACAAGTTCCTTCTGACGCCAACCGTGCATGCCGCTGCCAAGGCGCTCAATTTGTCTGATAGGACCATGGCTAACGTCTTCATGGTCATCAACTTCGCCATCCTCTTCCTGGCCATCGTCGTACCGCTCGCGCGTTTCTCTCCCAAGTTTCTGCGCAACCGCGCCGCCAAGCTTCGCGAGGATATCGAGTCGGCCCGCAAAGTGACCGAGGACGCCAATTCCCGCCTGAGCGCGGTGGAAGCGAAACTTGCCAGCCTCGGGGACGAGATTGCGAGATTCCGCGCGGAAGTAGAAAAGGAAAGCCTTCAGGACGAGGCGCGCATCAAGGCGACTCTGGAAGATGAGAGCGCGCGCATTGTGGCCGCGGCCGAGCAGGAAATTGGCGTTGCCGCAGCGCAGGCCCGGCGTACCTTGCGCCACTTTGCCGCCGACCTGGCCATTGAGCAGGCGGCCAAGAAACTGGTACTGACGCCGGAAACCGATCGCGCCCTGATTGCAGAATTCGTGGGCGATGTCGCCAAGGGAGGGCTGAACTAGATGGCCGCCTTTGTCTCACGCTACGCCAGCGCCTTTCTCGATGTGGTTACGTCCGCCAAGCTGGACACCGCCGCGATTGATCGCCAGTGGACCGATTTTCTCGCCACATGGGATGGCAGCCCGGAACTTCGCGAATTCTTCGTGAATCCTGCCGTTCCCGCCGTACAAAAGGTGGGGTTTCTGGATAAGTTGAATGCAAAGCTCGGCCTGTCAAAGGAGTTGCGGAACCTGGTCGCCATCCTCATCGACAACGGCCGCATCGGAGCGGTGGCCGAAGTGGCTCGGGTCTATCGCCGGCTCTTGCAGGAGCGGTTGGGCATTCGCCAGGCGGAGATTGTCACGGCGCGGGAGTTGAGCGCAGCGGAACGGGCCTCGCTGGCCGCGGAGATTGGCAAGCTAGCCGGATCGCGCATCGAAGCCAGCTTCAAATTGGATGCGTCGATTCTCGGCGGTACGGTAGTGCGCATCGGCTCCACGGTCTACGACGGTTCGGTTCGCGGCCGGCTGGACAGGTTGAAGGAAACATTAGCGGCGGGCTGATGCCCGCAGGGGTCAGAGATCAGGGTTCAGGGATCAGAAACCCGGGATTGGTTTCAGCGGTTTAGTTCAGAAGTTTTGAGATTTGTAGTAACGAAGGTTCACAGAGGGAAAAGGACTACGGCGGTTAAGGAATTCAGTGAATGCGGGCAAGCATTCCGCGACGCGGAAGCGGCGAACTGATCCCTGAACCCTGACCCCTGTTCCCTGAGGAAAGAAATGGCTCAGATCAAGGCAGACGAGATTACGCAGCTTCTTCGCGAGCAGATCGCGAATTACGATTCAAAGGTTCAGGTCGACGAGGTCGGGACCATCACATCGCTCGGCGACGG
>JBEKZG010000008.1:0-21053 GCA_049510095.1 Occallatibacter sp. | reverse complement strand
CGGAGTAGTACGAGCGGAGCGCTATCATTCCAATTTTCTAGGCTTTCTTTTGAACCCAAGAGAAAGTCACGGCTTGGGTGATCGCTTCCTGAAGCGGTTTCTTCAAGCTTCTTTGGATTATCCGCCCAAGGTGCAACCGATAACCCCCATTGAAATTGATCTCCTTGACCTTTCTGATGCGGAGATACTTTTCGAGCATGACAACATCGACCTTCTAATCCGAGATGATCTGAACGATATCAGCGTGATTATTGAAAACAAGGTCGACTCGACACAACACTCCAACCAACTGTCAAAGTACTATCAGCGCGAATCAGCCCGCTATCCACGAAATAGAGTCTTTGGTATTTACCTTACGATTGATGGCGAGGAGCCGGAGGGCGACTATTACTCGTCGATCTCTCACTCGGTAATCCCAGAATTGCTTGCGGAGCTATTGCGGGCCCCGGGCCTCCACATTGATCCGGAAGTTCAATTCGCCCTCAGGCAATACACAGACGTCCTTGGGAGGCATTTCATGGCGGATCAAAAGATAAAGACGCTTTGCGAGAAACTCTACAAACAGCACAAACAGGCAATCGACCTGATTGTTAGCCATCTGCCAAAGCCGAAGGCAATCGCTTCCGCAAGGCTGAAGGAACTCGTCGAAGCTGAGAGTAACTTGATTTTGGACGACTGTTCGAGGGCCTATATCCGCTTCATCCCAAAGTCGCTCGACTTGCCGTATTTCAATTGTGGTAAGGAATGGACAAGTTCCAAGCGTGTTTTTCTATTTGAATTTCAAATTAGGGACACCTCGGTCCTGCTCATCATTCAAATGGGTCCTGGTGATCCCGAGAGGCGGAAATACATTCACGACTTCGTACTTGCCAACAAGGAAGTTTTCCAGATTGAAAAGAAGTTTTCCGAATTATGGGAGAGCCTTTTCAGAAAGGTCATTGTCGGCAAGTTGGACAGCGGTATCGATCAAGAGGAGCTCATCAAATTAATTGAATCTAAATGGCAAGAATTCTTGGAAGACGACCTGCCGCGAATTGAAAAGGCGTTTCAGGCACACCAATGGCCCGCAGGGCATGAAATGTCTGAAGGGCCTGTATAATGAGCTACAATGTAGCTCAGGAGTTCAAAATGCCTGCCAACGCCGTTGTTCGTTCCAGGATCGATGCCCGCGTCAAGGAAGAAGCTGCGACGATCTTCGCCGCTGCCGGTCTTACGTTGTCGGACGCTTTTCGGATGATGTTAATGAGGACCGTGGCCGAACGAGCTCTACCATTCGACCCGCTGACTCCCAATGATGAAACAGTGGAAGCAATGAAGGCGGCGCGGCGGGGCGAGCTAGTCAAGGTAGGCAGCGTCCAGAATCTTCTGGCCGATCTCAATGCGGACGATTAGCCGGACCAGCCGATTCAAGAAGGATTACAAACGTGAAGCGAAAGGCGAGCATCGGGCAACTCTCGACTCGGATTTGCTGGCCGTCGTCTCACTCCTCGCTGCGGATAGTCCACTCCCTGAGAAGCTCCGCGATCACCCGCTCAGCGGCGAGTGGTCCGATCATCGAGATTGCCATATCAGGCCCGACCTGGTGCTCATCTACCGGATACCGGATGCGGAATCGCTGGAACTAGTCAGGCTGGGATCGCACAGCGAGCTGAGCCTCTAATCACCCGGCCGGGTTTAGCGTCTCTCAGACCTTCGCTTGCAAACTCGGCCACTCCGCGCGGCGGCGTTCCAAAAAGGCTTTCACGCCTTCCTTGAAGTCCTCCGTCGATCGCTGCTGCGCGTTGGCCTCAATACCGTCGGCAAGCTCTTCGTCCAGCCGGCGCTTTGCATGTTTGGCAAGCAATTCCTTCACCGCCCGCATTGCCTGTGGACTGTTCAGCAGCAGTGTCTGCGCCAGCGCATGAGCGCTCGGCAACAGGTCGTCGTGCTCCACAATCTGAGTCACAAGTCCCAGGTTGAGCGCCTCGCTCGCTTTCAGAATCTTGCCGGAGAGCAGCAGTTCGCGCGTGCGCAATTCCCCAACCTGCCGAATCAGGAACGAAGCCACAATGGCCGGCACAAACCCCACGCGTACTTCCGTGTAGCCGAACTTTGCCTCCGGCACGGCGAGCGTGAAATCGGGGATGGTGGCCAGCGCCATGCCGCCGGCAATGGCTGGCCCGTTGACTGCCGCAATAATCGGTTTGGGAAAGTCGTACAAGGTCCGCAAAACCCGGGCCATGTTTTCAGAGTCGCGGCGATGCTCCTGGGGAGTGCGGGCATTCATCGTTTCCAGGTGTTCCATGTCCAGGCCGGAGCAAAATGAAGGACCGGCGCCTGTCAGGATTACGACGCCGCAGTCGCAGCTTTCCGCTTCGTAGAGGGCCTGTGTAAGCTCCTCAATCAGTGCCGGGCTCAGGGCGTTGCGCTTTTCCGGCCGGTTCAGGGTAATGGTTTTAACACCGTTCGCCGATGCGGTCACGATGTGGTTGAAACGGGTCATGAAATCTCCTCCCGCGTTAGCCGCGGCGTAGTTGTCGAACCGCCTATCGTAGCGCAGAATTCGCTCGCGAGGTGGGTGATTTGGATCACGTGTGAAAGTCAGGGAAGCTTCAAATCCACCATGCGGTACGCAGGGAACTCTGACGCATCGGACTGTACTTCGTCAAGGCGGGCGAGGAAGGCAGAACGCCTGTGCAGCGATGGCTGCGGCCCTGGGCTCAGCTCCGAGATAAGCTGAGGGCCAAATGTTGAACTACTTTATGTAGATACTGAGCATAATCAGGATAAAGAAGCCGCCGGCGTGGATGAAGAAGGCTGGCGCGAGAGCGACGGCCACCGGCGCGCGGCGAGTCAGGCTGAAAAAGGTCAGCAAACCTTCAAGAGGAAACTGAAGGTACAGAATCGCCGTCGGCAAAAGGATGGTGAACGGCTCAGGAATGCCAAGGTCGCGGCGTCCGGTAAGCATTACAAAAGGAAAAACCAGCCACATGAGCCAGCGGGGAGCAAACATCAGATCGCTTTGTATCATGGGCGCCACAAAGGCGAGAATCAAGCCTCCTACAAGCGGCCAGCAGATTTCAATGAACTTCGGTGGAGGATCCTTCTCCACAGTCGGATACATGAGCACCGGACGCTCTGTAGGCTGTCCTTTGCTGCGCCGGGGACGGTCCTTCGAATTGGGCTTCTCGTCTGGCATATTGGCAATGGTCCTGTGAGTACAGTTCTACACCTGTCTTAGCGAAACGGTAAGCAGATAGTTTCATACCGGCTGCAAGCCGCGCACGGACATTTTCGTGGCACATCGGACGCGCGCATCGCGAATGAACCGAGCACCACAAGCAAAGTGCGGCGACGAAGAGAAAAGATCCAGCCGTTAACGCCCGAAAACTGACCACCGGCAAATGTTCTCACAGCCCCAGCTCTCCCGCACGCCTCTTCATGGCATCAATGCAGAACGCAATGTGGGCATCCAGATCGGCACCCAGTTCTTCAGCCCCCTGAATCACATCCGCCCGGTTCACCCCGCGCGCAAAGGCCTTGTCTTTCATTTTCTTGCGCACCCCGGCCACTTCCACATCGGCAATCGCTTTCGTCGGTTTCACCAGCGCACAAGCCGTCAGAAAGCCGGCAAGCTCGTCGCACGCGAACAAGGCCTTATCCAGATGCGTCACACGAGGCACGCCGGAGTATTGCGCGTGGCCCAGAATTGCCGTTCGCAGTTCGACAGGCCAGCCTTGCCGCTCTAACTCGCGTACTCCTACAAACGGGTGTTCCTCGAGAGAAGGGTGGCGTTCATAGTCGAAGTCGTGGAGCAGCGCTGTGGTTGAGTAGAGCTCGACCAGCGTGTCACGCGCAACGCCAGCCAACCCCAACCGATCCGCCTCCGCTCCCCCGCAGGCCGCCATGCATGCCTCTACGGCCAGCGCATGTTTGCGCAGGCTCTCGCTGTGAGTCCACTCCGTTAGCAGTTGCCACGCCTGTGCCCGGCCATAGCTCTGCGGGCAATCGGATCGCTCGGTTCGCTCGGGCGCGCCCTTCGTATTTATTTCGTCATTGCGCATATTTTTTCTCCATGTTGATCAATATGGTTCGTGTTTTTTCTGGTTTTTAAGGGTATGATAGGTCAATCTTAGGTTTGACCCTAAGTTTTCACTTGACAATTATGGTTCATTTCCCCGAAATTAGCTCACAGCGTGGTGCAAAAAAGCACCGCGGAGATCCAGCTCTGGCACTCCGCACACAACCTATGACCGCTACCCTGATGGGCGTGGAATCACGCGAGGTCGTGCGCTGCGATTTCTGCAGCTTGGTTCAGTTCCGCACCAACAACTCCCTTTGCAGGAAATGCCGCAAGCCACTCGATATTGAAGAGCCTGCTCCCTCGGCTCCGCAACTGGTAGCCAGCCCTGCCGTTCCCCAGGCTTCGGCCGAGGCTGGCTTGCAGGTTGCCGGACAGGTGCGCGAAATCCGCAAGGCGCGGCACCTGAGCCAGCGCCAACTGGCCGGGCGGATGCAGGTGCCCCGGACCTATATTTCTAAAATCGAAAATGGCAAAGCCATTCCAACTCTTGGTTCGCTGGAGCGCCTTGCCGCCGCCCTCCAGGTGGACGTATGCCAACTGGTTCGGGATGCCCGCAGCCGCCGCGACGACGAGGTTGCCTCAGTCCTCGGAGATCCGTTTCTGGCCGAGATTGCCGCTTACCTGCCGCATCTGGATTCCTTGCACCGCACGCTGATCTATGGCGCAGTCCGGGATGCGGCCGTAGGACGCCGACGCACCGCTTAGGACTATTTCGTCCTGGGCAGTTCCTCTCCACTCCTGGAGGCGGACTCGCCGTAATTTCCGCCCACCTTTTGGGCCATGCGCCACTGCCCGTTGGTGTCATTGCGATGCATGGGCGCATGTGCTACGGTCGATTGTGCTGCATCTGGGCTTCTGCTGCGGGATGACTGCGGATTGAGGCAGTCGGTTGGCTGCGGGCGGAGATTGTTCCCTGATCGGAACCGTGCGGCAAGGTCTGGATGCTCCCTGGGCGCCGGCCAGGAGCTCCAGAAGCATTGAAGAGGCGGGTCCTTTGTATCCATCCCCTACGCTGCGTATCCATGAACTAACCGCTGAGGAGCGCGCTGTCTATGCGACCCTCAAGCCCGAAAGCCTGCCGGCACACGTGGCAATCATCATGGACGGCAACGGCCGCTGGGCAGGCCGCCGATCCCTCAAGCGCTTTCTCGGCCACCAGCAGGGCGCCAAGAGCGTGCAACTGGTCACCGAGACCGCCTCGCGCATCGGTTTGCCCTGGCTCACTCTTTACGCTTTTTCCCTCGAGAACAATCTCCGCCGTCCCCGCGCCGAGGTCAATTTCCTCATGCGCCTGCTCCAGAGCTACCTGGAGAGCAACCTGCAGCGCATGATGGACAACAACGTCCGCATCCGCTACATCGGGCGCACCCACGAATTGCCTCCCGAGGTCCAGGACAAGATGCAGTGGGCAGCCGATGCAACTGCCCGCAACACCGGGACCACCCTGACCCTCGCCCTCAACTACGGCGGACGCTCGGAGATGGTCGACGCGTTCCGCGCTCTCTCGGCCGAGATGAAGCTCAAGCACATTCACCCCGACCGCATCACCGAAGAGGACATTCACCGCCATCTGTACACGGCGCACATGCCCGACCCCGACCTGCTCATCCGCACCTCGGGAGAGATGCGCATCTCCAATTACCTGCTCTGGCAGATCGCATACGCCGAGATCTTTGTCACCGAGCGCCTGTGGCCCGACTTCCGCGGCATCCATTTGCTTGAAGCCATCGCCGACTTCCAGCGCCGCGAACGCCGCTACGGCGGGTTGAGCGATGGCTCCGGCGAAGTCGAAGAAGATGTGGAACGGATCAGGATCGCCGCCAGCTAAACATCGATCTTTGACCGGGCGCTTTCCTTGCCGCATTCCCGCGCTTCGGGCAAAAAGCGGATGCGCGGATATCCCTTACGACTGAGCTACAAAATCGGCGTGTTGAAATCCGCGATGAATTGGATGCCCGGAACGTCGAGCTTGGTCAACTGCTTGTCCCCCGTGAGGAATAGATCGATTCCCGCCGACGCCGCGCAGGCCAGATGGATCGAGTCGGCGATTTTCACTTTTTGCTTTCCTCGGAGCATGCTGTAGGGTGCTACTGCGCCATTGTCGAATGGCAAATAAGAGAATCCCATCTCATTGATCGTTTGCCGCATAACCACTGCCTTTTGCGGCTGCGATGATTTCTCCGCTCCCGCAATTACTTCGCCAAGCGCGAGGTAACTCGTGTAGAGCGTGTCACCTCGCCGATAGGCCCGGTCAAGCAACTGTTGCGTTCGTGAAGAAAAAACCGGATGGTCCTCCAACAAATAAATGAACAGCATGCTGTCCCAAAAGATTCGGCTCACGCTGCATCCTCATCTTCGGACCGAATCCATCGCAGGAACGCCTCCCCGCCGCCATATTCCGACAGTTCCTCCTTCAAGAGGCCGCGAAGTTTCTCCGTTAGGCGCAATGCTCTGACCGAAGGGTCCTCCTGACCGGGTGCCATTAGCTGGCCCTTAGTTGAGTCCAATCCTACTGTCGACTGTGCCCCGGAGTTCGTCGCCCGATAGTGGAAGACTACTGTGGTGCTCTGTTGGGAGGGTGGACCTTCAACGTACTCGATTTCGATTCCGTGTTCCCGAAGGAATGCCTTCTTTCGAAGAGCAGTACAGACCTGAGGCGTATTGCCCGGGGGAAACCCCTGAGCCACCAAATCTTGCAACACGTCCTTCACTGCAACCGAGAACTGCTTCTTGCCGGCTCGAATCGCTGGAGCCAAATGCTTTTCCAGTGCCACAGCTCGGACTTGATTACTCGACCCACTAGGCATTGGACCCTCCGAGTTTTCTGATTGCATCCACAGCTCAAACTTGCTGTAGCATAATCGCAAACAATAATGTCTGTCAACTTATAATATTGTATGTCAGACAGACAGTATGTAGGCAAATTCTAGCAGCTATCAACTCGCGGATGATCATCGACCCTCACCCCGACGGTGTATCCTGACCCTTCGCATGACTCGAATTCTCACCGCTGCCGTACTGATCCCGCTGGTCCTGGCTCTCGTATTCCTTGCCCCCATTTGGGTGCTCACGCTGGTTTCCGCGTTAGTGGCTGCTCTGGCGGGTTGGGAATACTTGGGCCTCGCCCAGAAGTGCGGCGCAAATCCATCGCGTATTGCCGTCCTCGTCGCCATTTTTGGCCTCTTCACGGCCCGGCTTTTTGCCGACAACTTTGAGTGGCTCCGCCAATCCGAGGCGGTCTTCGGCATTCTGGCCCTTGCCCTGGTGGTCGTTTGCACCTTCCGCTCGCCGGTGGAGCGGATGCTGGCGGACGCATCGTCAGCAATCTTCGGTCTGCTTTACGTGGGATTCACCCTGACCGCCGTCCCGCTCCTTCGTGAAGAAAGCAATGGTCCTTCCCTCCTGGTCTTTCTCATGTGCGTGGTCTGGGCGGGCGATATCTCAGCTCTTTACGTGGGACGAGCCTGGGGACGGCACAAAATGGCGCCGAACCTCAGCCCCAACAAGACCTGGGAGGGCGCCATCGGCTCGGTTGCCGGGAGCTTGGTTGCCGCCGGCGGACTCTGGAGCCTGGCCGCCTGGCTTGAAACTTTGAACTCCGCCCGTCTCTCCTACCCTGATGACGTTTGGTACTGGCTGGTGCTGGCCGTAGCGGTTAATGCGGCGGCGCAAGTGGGCGACCTGGCTGAGTCCGCGCTCAAGCGCTCGGCCGGCGTCAAGGACTCAGGAGTCCTGGTCCCCGGCCACGGCGGCGTTCTTGACCGCATCGACGCCCTACTGCTGGCAGCTCCGGTGCTCTGGTACGCTCAGCTTATTCACCACGGGCTCTGAGAATTGAGAAGCGGAAACCATAGTCGCCGAAAAAGACGCACAACTGGCGCAAGGATGGAAATCGAAAACCCAAGCGTCGCCGATTTGCGCCGGCCCTACGCGGCTACATCGAAGCGCTCGATCTTGGGGCGCTTTTTGTGGGATGCTTGCCACATATCGTAGCCTGCTTGCAGATCGTACCAAAAGCTGGCATGGGTTCCGAGCGCGTCCGACAGGCGCAGCGACATATCCGCTGAAATACCCGCTGCACCGTTGAGAATGCGCGAGAGCGTGGTGCGCGAGACATGCAGGCGCTTGGCTGCGGCAGTTACGTCAATACCCCTAAGGTACTCGCGCAACACCTTGCCGGGATGAGGCGGATTGAACATTTGCGTCATGATTCTAGCTCCCGTAATAGTCCTGATAGTCGACAAGTACTGCGTCTTCTCCCTCGAACGTGAATGTAAGCCGCCAATTGCCGTTGACCCGAATGGACCAGCGGCCCTCCAGATTGCCTTTCAGCGCATGCAAGCGCCATCCCGGCGCGTTCAAATCAGTAGGCGACTTTGCCCCATCGAGTGCGTAAAGCTGAATGGAGAGCTTGGCGGCATGAGCAGGCTGAATTCCCGCTTTGCTTCCGGTCTTGAAGAATTTCTCAATTCCGGCGTGCCGAAAGCTCTTGACCACGTGTTAAGTGTAGCGCATCACGCACAGTCCCTCAAGTCCATTATCGTAGCCGAAAGGCGTGATTGGAAGCGTGAACCGGTTCAACGATGCAGAGGGCGTAATCGCCGGGGAGCTAGGCCAAGCGGCGATAATGAATGAAACAGGAAGGCAAGAATTACCTTGAAGCGACTCGCCATTCTCGGTTCCACCGGCTCAATCGGCCAAAGCACCCTCTCCATCGTTGAGCAGTTCCCGGAGCGCTACGCCGTCGCCGCCCTCGCCGCCGGGCGGAATTTAGACGAAGCCTTCACCCAAGCCGTCCGTTGGCGGCCAAAGCTTGTCTCCCTGGCCACCGCGGAACTAGCAGGCGAATTGTCCGCCCGACTCCACAAGGCCGACATCATCGGCACCGAAGTCATCCACGGCACCGAAGGCACAGTCGCCTGCGCCACCCTCCCTCAAGCCGACTTCGTCGTTTCCGCCATTGTCGGTGTTGCGGGACTTGAAGCCACGCACGCCGCCATCCTCGCCGGCAAGCCCGTCGGCCTGGCCAACAAGGAGTGCATGGTGGCCGCCGGCGAAATCCTTACCCGCGCCGCCCGCGAACGCAATGTTCCCATCCTGCCCATCGACAGCGAACACAACGCGGTTCACCAGTGCCTGCGCGTCGGCGCACATTCTGAAGTCAAGACCATATGGCTTACCGCATCCGGCGGCCCGTTCCGCGAGCTTCCATTGGATAAATTCTCCGCCATCACCCCCGAGCAGGCGCTCAAACACCCGACCTGGGTCATGGGACGCCGTATCACTATCGACTCAGCCACCATGCTCAACAAAGGCCTCGAAGTCATTGAAGCCTGCCGCCTCTTCGACGTCCATCCGAGCCAGGTTCGCGTCACTGTGCATCCCCAGTCCACGGTCCATTCGCTGGTCGAATATGTCGACGGCTCCATCCTGGCCCAGATCTCCGTCACCGACATGCGTCTGCCCATCCTCTACGCTCTTGCATGGCCTGAGCGTCCTGCCTCCACCCTCACCTTCGACCTGGCCGCCCTGCGCCACCTCGACTTTGAGCCGCCGGATTTCGAGCGTTTCCCCTGTCTGCGCCTGGCGTTTGAGGCGGCAGAGAAAGGCGGAGCCCATTGCATCGCTCTCAACGCCGCCGATGAAGTCGCCGTCCAGGCTTTCCTGGACAGGAAAATTCCATTTTTAGGAATCCCGCGTACAATTGAGAAGGTACTCGCATCCACGCCCGCCGCGCATCCAGCTACTATTGCGGAGGTACTCTCCGCCGACCGGGACGCGCGTCAAACAGCTCAGGCGTTGCTCGGGTGAGCCGGTCGTCGGGCCGGAAGGCGCCTTACTGAGGGGAAGACTGCACATTTATGCATGAGTTTCTGGTTTCGGTTCTCGCCTTCATCGTCCTCATTGGCGTGATGGTAGTTGTTCATGAATTCGGCCATTTTGCGGTGGCCAAGCTCTGCGGTGTCCGCGTAGAGGCTTTCTCGGTCGGTTTTGGGCCCCGTCTCTTCGGCATCAAAATCGGCGAAACGGACTACAAAGTCTGCCTGTTGCCCCTCGGCGGCTTCGTTAAAATGACCGGTGAAAACCCGGAGCAGAATCTCGAGGTTCCCGGATCGACGCCGGGGACTCCGGTAATTCAGCAGGCTCTTGAGAAGAGTGGCAGCGGAAATCCGCAGCCAGTAGTCGGCACGTATGGGCCGATCGCCGATGACCCCGGAGCGTTCACCAACCACCCGCGCTGGCAGCGCATGCTCATTGGTGTGGCGGGGCCGGTGGCAAATTTCATCCTGGCCTTCGGCCTCATGCTGTTTTACTTCGGCGTCTTCAACGAAGTTCCCAAATCCGAAATCACCTCAGCGACCATCGAGTGGGTGGCCCCAGGTTCAGCGGCCGATCAGGCCGGCATCCAGCCTGGCGATGTGATCCGTCGCTTCGAAACGGCCAACAATCCGGACTGGGACGCGATCAACCGGCGTTCTGCTTTGAATCAGGGCCAGACCGTACCGGTAACCGTGGATCGCCACGGGAAACTGCTACAGCTTAATCTGCGCGTGCCCGTTTCCCCAAGAGGCCAGGACTTTGACCTGATGGATTCCGGCTATTACCCTGAGCTGGTTCCCAGCCCCATCGGCGTAAACGAAGTGGAGCCCGGATATCCGGCTGCCCAGGCTGGCCTGCAAGCCGGCGACGCACTTCAGTCCGTCGACGGCCATGAGTTTCATTCCGTACAAACCCTTCTCGCCTATATGCAGGAAGGCGCGGGCAAGCCCATTTCGCTGGTGGTTGTTCGCAACGGCGTTACGCTGCCCCCCATTGTCGCCCACCCCACCAAAATCGAGAACGGATGGAAGCTGGGCTTTGTAGCCAAACCGACTCCTTTTCGCCACGACCCGCTCCCGCTGAATCAGGCGGTCGCCAAAGCAACCGGCTTTTGCATCGACAACTCCACCATGATTTTCGAAGTGGTGGGCGGAATCTTCACTCACAAGGTTTCCGTCTCGCAGCTCTCCGGTCCGGTGGGCATTGCCCGCATGGCGGGTGAAGCCGCGGAAACCAGGGGAATGCTCCCCAAGTTCGTTCTGGCAGCGGGCATCAGCCTCAACCTCGGCATTCTCAACCTGATGCCGTTTCCCATCCTCGACGGCGGGTTGATTATGTTGCTGCTCATTGAGAGCGTCCTTCGCCACGACATCAATATCGATGTCAAAGAGCGCATCTACCAGGCGGCCTTCGTGGCAATTTTGGTCTTCACGGTCTTCGTAATCTTCAACGACGTCAGCAAGCTGCCGCTCTTCACACACGTCAAGCCGTAAAAGCAGTTGCCGGTGATCAGTCGTCAGTGGTCAGTTTCCGGGCCTTTTTACTGATGACTGACAACTGACAACTGATCGCTGAACTCATGCCCGTAACCACACAAGTCCGCGTCCGCTATGCCGAAACCGACCAGATGGGCATCGTCTACTATGCCAACTACCTGGTCTGGTTTGAGATCGGACGCGTCGAATTGCTGCGCTCCCTTGGCCTGGCCTACAGCCAGTTGGAGATCGATCACCAGTGCATTCTGCCGGTGGTTGAAGCAACCTGCCGTTACAAGTCCCCGGCCCGCTACGACGATGAGATCCTCATCGAAACCCGGCCTTCCTTGCTGCGCGGGTCGGTCATCAAATTCGCCTATCGCATTCTCCGCAAGGAATCCAATGGCGAAGCGTCGAAGCTCCTTGCCGAGGGTGAGACGGTCCACGTAGTCTGCGACGATCAGCTCAACAAGAAACCGCTCCCGCCAGAACACGAAGCTGCCTTGCGCTTGATGATGGCGGAACGGTAATGCACTAATACTGGAGACGAATCGGTACGCTTAAGCTATGCTAAGTGTCATGGAACTGATCTTCGAGGTACGCGAGGCGGAAGAAGGCGGCTACGTGGCGCGAGCGCTTGGCCACTCCATATTTACAGAAGCTGAGACCTGGGAAGAGTTACGCGGCAACGTTTTGGAGGCGGCGAGTCTGCACTTTGAAGATGCACAGGATCGCCCCAAGATTGTTCAGTTACATTTTGTCAAGGATGAACTGATCGCGTTCGAAGCGGCTTGAGACTACCTCGAGGGGTCTCTGGCGACCGGTTGATCCGCGTTTTGGAAGATCTTGGCTATACGGTCGTTAGACAGAAGGGAAGCCATGTAAGGCTCCTTCACCAAGGCCCTCCGACGCACTCAATTTCGGTACCTCTGCACAATCCAATGAAGACCGGCACTTTTCACGGAATCCTTGCCGATGTCGCTCGAGTTCGGTCAATCTCAATCCAGAGCATCGCAGATTTGCTCTGATTCCATCCGGACCGCATTTCGCAATTCTGTTCCCATGAGCGCCCTTGATTCCCAATTTCAGGAAATGAATCCCACAGCTTCAACCGCTCCGGAGTTGCGGGTCATCCTCGCCGAACTCTCCCGCCGTGAACCCATCTTCCATCGCCCGGAATTCGGCACCACTCGCACCGATTTCGACGGCCTGATGGCTGAGGATTACTGGGAGACCGGCGCTTCAGGCCGCCGCAACTCACGGCAAGTCATTCTCGACGAGTTAGAGACACGCTTCTCGGTCCCTCACGCGGATGTTTGGGAGACGAGTGACTTTCAGTGCCGCAAGTTAAGCGACGACACATATCTGCTCACTTACACGCTTCTCCAGGATCATGTGCGCCTTACACGCCGCGCAACCATCTGGCGCAAAACTGCGGGCGGCTGGAAAATCGTCTACCACCAGGGAACAATTGTGCAGGACGTCAAAGAAGTTCCAGTTAGCGGAGCAGGTGGCCAAAATGCCAGATGAGATAAATGCAAAGGCCTGCGGCAGCTTCCATGATCAGCGTAACAAGTATGCCCTTGAAGATATCTCCATCTCGCCCGAATTCCCTTTGCAGTGGCTCCTCTTCTTCCCTGGTGGAAACAGTCTTAGGTGCGGAGTAGACCAACGCAGGACCGGCATAGACCTCCTGGATTTCCTTCACTTTCGGCGTAGCAGCCCGCATGAGTTCTCTCCTCTCCAGCTCCTTCAAGCTTCTCAGCAGTACAGATGATGTGCCAGATGGAAAAGTTGCGGAATAGCACTTCTGTGCTTCGTGGCCGGAAATGAGTACTATCGGCTTTGCACTTAGGTCGTATAAGGGGTTGCCGGTGCTGGTAACTCGTCTCACCGGCAACCCAGTCATCAGGAATTCTGCCGAACACCTGGGTGTTAACGGACCCTATTTGCCGGCTGGGGCGGGCGGCAGGTCGCTGTTGTAGGTATCCTCGACTACCCGCCAGGCTCCGTCCGCCTGCTTCTTCCAGACAGTCAGGTACTTGGCCCTGTCGGTGAATGGCTGGCCGGTACTCGGGTCGGTGATGGTGTAGGTCAAAGTTCCCCTGGTGTAGCCCAGATCTCCGGATTGCGCCACGTCCACCTTTACGGCATCCCAGTGAATGGCGAAGTTCTTGTCGGCGAAGAAAGGCTTCAGGTTCGCCCGAAAGTTCTCTCTGCCAGTCATTGCAGGCGCATTCGGATCAAGCACGGAAGCGTCGTCGGCATAGCCGGAAACGGCCTTATCCAGGTCCTTTGAGGACCATGCAAGGGCCCACGCCGCGTCGGCATCCCGCAAGGTTTGCACCTCGGCATCATGTGAGTTCGCGGTTGAAACCGTAAAGTACCCGCAGCCCGTTACGGCCAAAACCGCGACGAGCAGGAAGAACAGGAAAGAAGCACCGGAGACAGTTTTGCGCATTGAGATTCTCCTGGCTATGAGCAGAATTTTGAGATTCTCCGGCTTGTTCAACGCAGAACGAGGGCCAGAGCAAAGCCATCGTAGCCCTTGGTTCCCACGGTTTGCAGTACTGTTGTGCTCGCCCGCGGCTCGGCAGCCAATTGCTCCATAAAGCGCTTTACACCTTGCACATGCGGGTCGTCGCACTCCGCATCCACCACTTGACCGTCGCGAACCACGTTGTCCGCAACAATCGTCGTACCGGGCCTGGAGAGCTTCAGAGCCCAATCCAGGTATTCCGGATAGCGCTCTTTATCCGCATCGATGAATATCAGATCGAAGGCCGTGCTGCCGCTTTCTTTCAGCGCCCGCAGGCTTTCGGTAGCCGGCCCCACCATCACTTCCACCCGATCCAGCGCGCCGGCTCTTTGCAGGTTGGCGCGCGCAACTGTCGCATGGTGTGGATCAAGCTCCAGCGTGAGGATGCGGCCGTCCTTGGGCAGTCCCCTTGTCAGCCACAGCGTGCTGTAGCCGCCCAGGGTTCCGATCTCCAGAACGCACCGCGCCCCGGAAAGGCGCACCAGAAACTCAAGGAAGCTGCCCTGCAGCGGCGTTATGTCGATGGGCGGAAGCCCAGCCTGCTGGTTGGCGGCCAGCGCGGCGTCCATGTTTTCATCGGAGGGGATCAGCAGATCGGAGAAGTAGCGATCTACCGCAGTCCAAAGTTCCTGCATGCCCCCTCCCGATAAGAGTTGCTCGTCCGAACGACAGAGGCGCCGAACCCGTAGCTCGAAGCTAGAGGCTAAGAGCTAGAAGCTGGAATTTACTTGTCCCGCGCCACCACAAAATCCGGAACCCACAGCAGTGCTCGCTTGTACTCCGAATCAGGCCACGAATCCAGCGCTTTGCGGCTCTGCTCGGCATAGCGGTCGGCCACGGACATGGCATACTCGACCGATCCATTCCGGATCAGGATATCCCTGATTTGCTCGCGGCTCACATTCTCAAAGCTGCGGTCATCCAGTACTCTCTGGATAATCTGCCGGTCCTTCGCAATCCCATGGTCGAAGCTGTGGATCACCGCAAGTGTCGCCTTGCCTTCGCGCAGATCGCTGGCTACAGGCTTGCCCAGAACCTCTTCCGTTGCTGTCAGATCCAGGACGTCATCCACAATCTGAAACGCCAGTCCCACTGCCCGTCCATAGGCGGCCAGGCTCGCTTCCTCCGCCTCGGTGGCACCGGCCAGCACTGCGCCCAGCCGCATCGATACTGAAAACAGGCAGGCGGTCTTGCGAAAGATCAGATCGTAGTACTCGGCCTCGGAGACAGCTTTGCCCAGCTTCTGAATCTGCAGCAGCTCTCCCTCAACCATCTGCTGGGTCAGGCCGATCAACAGTTCCAGCACGCGCAGGCTCTTCTCTTCCAGCGCCACCTTGAACGCCTGCATATAAAGCCAGTCACCCGCCAGCACACACTTTTCATTGCCCCAAGTGGTGTTGGCTGAAGGCCGCCCGCGCCGCGTATCCGCCCCATCGATAATGTCGTCATGCACCAGCGTTGCCGTGTGCACCATTTCCACAACCGCGCCCAGGCGAATGGAAGCATGGCCGCTGTAGCCGAGCATGTGCGAAGACAGCAGCAGCAGCGACGGCCGGATGCGCTTACCGCCGCCCTCCCTGAGATATTCGGCGATCTCCGTGATTGTGCTGACGGTGGAAGCGGCGTCGCGGCCCAACTCCTGCTCGACCGCCACGAGGTCGTCCCGTAGCAGATCGAAAAATTCTCTCCCCGTCGCTATCGCCAATGTGCTCAAGGTTCTCCGGTTCCCGTGTTTTATCCTACCCTGCGGCCCATACAATTGGCTCGGCGAAATGCGGGCAGCGCGCCCTGCCGTGTGCGGTCAATTCGAAATGTTGCAATTTCCCATATCGCAAGATGTATAAAGACAAAGCTCATGCGAGCCTCCCGCGAGCGTCTGCCCCACCGCAGGTGGCGTCTGCCGCACCGCAGGTGCCGGATGGCCCCGCCGCAGGTGGTGGTCAGTTCGTGCGGTAGTTCGTAAACTGCAGCTCCACACCCAGATCCTTGCCGCGCAGTAACGCGATAATCGACTGCAATTCGTCGCGGTCTTTGCTCGATACTCTCACAGTATCGCCCTGGATGCTGGCCTGAGCCTTCTTTTTCGAGTCCTTCACCAGGCGCACAATCTCTTTCGCCTTCTCTGTTGGAATCCCCTGTTGCAGCTTGATCTTTTGCCGCACGCTCTGGCCCGACGCCTGCTCCAGCTTCTCGTAGGTTAGATTCTTCAGCGAGACGCCGCGTTTCACAAGCTTCTGCCCCAGAATCTCCTTCACCGCTTCCAGCTTGTACTCGCCGGCCGAGGCCAGTTGAATCTCCTTGTCGCCTTCAGCCAGCGTGATTTCCGAGTGGGAATCCTTCAGGTCGAAGCGCTGCCTGACTTCCTTCAGCGCCTGATCGATGGCGTTGCGAACTTCCTGTATATCCACTTTGCTGACAATATCGAACGAATTTTCCTGGGCCATCTGCTTCGTGTCCTCGTACCTGTGAAAGCCTGCCGTACGCAGTACTATCAGTTTCCCACGTCTGCCCCAAGCCGAAACAGCCTCTTGAAGTTTTTCGTCGTTGCCGAGGCAATTTCTTCGTCGGACACCGACAGCAACCCGGCCAGGACCTGGGCTGTGCGCACCACGAATGCCGGCTCGTTGCGCTTGCCCCGATCCGGCGCCGGAGCCAGCCACGGTGCGTCCGTCTCCACCAGAATTCCATCCAGCGGCAGCCGCGCGGTCACATCCCGCAGCGGCTGCGCTTTTGGGTAGGTCACATTTCCCGCAAACGAGATCAGGAACCCCAAATCGAGCGACCGCCGCGCCTGCTCCCATCCGGCCCCGAAGCAGTGCATCACCCCGCCCAGCCCCGTCTGCCGCCAATGCGCTTCCAGAACCGCGAGCAGATCGTCCCAGGCATCCATATTGCCGGAGACGCCGTCGTCCGTCGGCCGGCAATGGATCAGGATCGGCCGCTTCCGTGCCGCCGCAATCTCCAGTTGTTTAATCAAGCCAGCACGTTGAACATCGTGCGGCGCACCCTCGTGATAGTAGTCCAGACCAATCTCACCACAGGCAATCACCTCCGGCTCAGCCAGCAGGGAATCCAGCTTGGCCAGCACCGCGTCGTCCGCCTCGTGCGTGTTATGCGGATAGATGCCTGCGCTTGCGAAGAGTTTCGGCATACCCGGACGCCCATTGAACTCGCGGCAAACGCCCAGCGCACCGTCCATCCCCGCCGCCTGCTCACCGATGCCAATGGCCAGCACCGTGCCCACCCCAGCCTCAAACGCGCGCTTCAGCATCGCCGCGCGGTCCTCAGCGTAACGTTCGTTGTCCAGGTGCGCATGGGAATCGATCAGCAAAAGAGCCTCGGCGGTAGCTGCATAAGGAAGTCTCTTCCAACAATGATTCAGTTCACTGGAACGACCGGTGGATGAAACACGCGAAGTCCCAGGTGCGCCTCAAATGCGTCGAAGTCGGAATCGTTATGGAGCAATTGATGGCCGTTTTCCAGGCAAAATGTCGCGATGATGCAGTCGATGGTCTTGCGGACCGTAAAGCCCTTTTGGCGCAAAGCCCGGTAGTTTTGTGCGGAAGCGATGGCGAGTTGGGCGGTTCCGGTTTCAAAGACCGTAAATTGCAGCAGGTCCTTCCTGAGTCCACGAAATTGTGCATCGCTTCTGGCGCCTTGCAAAACTTCACAAAGAATCAGACCCGTGATGCCGATCTTCTGCTGGCCGACTGCCTGGTTTAGCCAGATCGATTGGCGATTGGCAGTGCCCCTTAACACATCAATCCACACGGAGGAATCGACAATCAGCATGAGCGCCCATCTTTCTCAAGGCACGATAGTTATTTCTTGACCGTTTTCGCAAGCGGGCTCAAATTCCGCATTTCGCTCTCGGGGCGATCGTCCCAGTCGAGAGAGCGGCCTTCCCGCATGGTGTCTAAATCGCCTTCCCACTGGATTTTCCCAAACCACCTTTTGATCCCTTCCTGGGCCTTGAGCCGCACCAACAACTGGAGCCCCTGCTCGACCACGGCCTTTTTTGTAGGTGCGTTGGTTGCCGCCATCGCCTGCTTCATCAGCTTGTCGTCGATGTCGATATTGGTCCGCATGAGCCGCGCCTCCCGATGTGTAAGTATGGCACGATTTATGTGTATCCGATAGTGGGTGCCTGAAGTGGTCTCTTAATTGGAAAGCTTGCAATCCAGCAGTTCCTTCATGCGCTCGAGAGCGCACCCGGCTCCGATCCAGGGATTAACCTCAAAGTCGGCAATCCGAAGGGTCGGTAGGAAGCCACGGTCGGGCGGTAGTATGTCGGTTAGGGCATCGCGAAATGCTCTTTGCAGATGACGCCCACCGGCTTTGCTAAAGAGGGGCGGCCTTGGTGACGCCCAACTTCCCGATTGCTGCCGCGGCTCAAATGTTGAATGCTCAATCCAGGTCCGCCGGTCGAATGCCAGCCGGATTTCTCTTGGATAGAGAAGAAGTGTCTTGCCTCGATAACAATTGAAATGCTGGCTTTCATCGATTTCGACAATCCGCACGGAGCGGTTTGCACATTTCAAAATACCGTCCACTTTACGCCACTCCCTGGGCGGCATTTTGTCCGGCAAGGCCAAATCAGTCAGCTCCCGGTAGATATGGCAGATGAGTTCCCAGCGCCCACCACACTCGCTCATACCTGGCCGATTGAGCCATTCAGGTGTCGTTGTCTCAATTGCTCCACTCGTGACCTGGGTGATGAGGTCGAGGACTGCCCTCTGAATTGCAAGTGGCATACCACACCTTCAGGTTGTCATCTTAACTTTTCATGACCGCGAACTGAGGCACCCTTTTGGCTGGTGCCCGCGAGAACCGTTATTTCAGTCGCGCCCCCAGCGGCACGTCTTCCAAAAATCCAGCCAGCACCGGCGCCCCATCCGTGGGCAGCGAAGCCGCCAGCAGCATCCCATTCGACTCCAGCCCCCTCATCTTGCGCGGAGCCAGATTGGCCACGATCACGATCTTGCGTCCGATCAGCTTCTCCGGTTCGTAGTACTGCGCAATTCCCGCCAGAATCTGCCGCTTCTCGTAGCCCAGGTCAACTTCCAGCCGCAGCAGCTTGTCCGCCTTGGGAATCCGCTCCGCCACCAGAATCTGCGCCACGCGCAGTTCCACCTTGGCAAAATCGTCGATCGTAATGTACTGCGGCTCCTGCGGCGCACCAGCCGCGTTAGCGGGTGCTGGAACCGGTGGGGCAGGTGCTTTTTCCGCTGTCAGCGTCGCAGGTACTGCCGAAGGCTCGTCAGGAGCCGGAGCCACCTTCGGTTCCGGCGGCGCGGGCACAGGGGAGACGCTGAGTGCGGACGGAGGCGCACCCGGCGCCGATTTATCCGCGTTCTCCCGTCCGCCGGCAGCTTCCACAGCGCGGCGGTTGTTCTGGTCCTCAAGATTCTGCATACGTTCCACAGCGTCCTTCTCCTTGCGGGGAAATAGCGGCGCGGGCTCGCCAAACTGCGTCCCGGCCTTCAATCCGCCCCAAGCAATCTCTGTCAAAAAAGCGTTCTTCGCCGCGTCGGCAATCTCGCCCTGGCCAAGCTGCCGCCACACCTTCGCTGCCGCGTCCGGCAGAACGGGATACACCAGTGCGGTTATGATGCGGATGGCCTCAGCCGCCGTTGCCAGTACACGCGCCTGCAGCACCGCATGGTCCTCGTCGCTGCGGTCCGCGGGTTTCTTCCACGGCGCATTCGCCGTCAGGTATCCATCCGTCTCTGCCACCAGCACCCACACGGCCTTCAGCGCTTCTGAGAAATTCAACTCATCAAAATCCGGACCAAACGCCGCAATCACGTCCGCGGCCGTTGAGCTCAGCACATTTTCAGCTTCGGTCGCCGCACCCGTCTCCGGCACAACCCCGCCGAAATACTTGTGCACCATGTTCACCACGCGGCTCACCAGGTTGCCATATCCATTGGCCAGGTCCCCGTTGTACCGCTGGACTAACGCATCGAAAGAGAAGTTTCCGTCCTGCCCGAACGGAATCTCGCGCAGCAGGAAGTACCGCAGCGCATCGGCGCCAAGCACCTCCTGCACCGTCTCCGCCCGCACAATATTCCCGCGCGACTTCGACATCTTCCCCTGGTCGAACAGCAGCCATCCGTTGGCCTTCACGCTGCGCGGCACGGGAATTCCCGCCGCCATCAGAAACGCCGGCCAGTACACGCAATGGAACCGCGTAATCTCCTTGCCCACCAGGTGCATGTCGGCCGGCCAGAACTTCGCAAACCGAGCCTGGTCCTCGGGCGCGTCCGACCCATACCCCAGCGCCGTTATGTAATTCGCCAGCGCATCCAGCCACACATAGATCACGTGCTTCCCATCGCCCGGCACGGGAATGCCCCACGAGAAACTCGTCCGGCTCACCGACAAATCCTTCAGCCCGCCGCGCACAAAGCTGATCACCTCGCGCCGTGTCGACTCCGGCTGCATGAACCCAGGGTTGGCCTCGTAAAACTCCAGCAGCTTGCGCTCAAACGCCGACAGCTTGAAGAAATAATTCTCCTCGCTCACTGTTTCGGTAATGCGCCCGCAATCGGGGCAGGGCGTCCCCGGAGGCCCGTCCACATACGCCTCGTCCGACACGCAATACTGTCCCGTGTACGAGCCCTTGTAGATGAACCCGCGGTCCCGCAGCGTGGCAAAAAGCTTCTGCACGCCGCGTATGTGCCGCTCCTCCGTTGTTCGGATAAAGTCGTCGTTCGTGAGCCCCAGCCGTTCCCACAGCCCGCGAAATTCTCCCGAAATTGCTGTGGCGAACTCCTCAGGCGTGCGACCGGCCAACTCGGCCGACCGCTCAATCTTCTGCCCGTGCTCGTCCGTTCCGGTCAGGAACCATGTATCGATTCCCAGCGCCCGTTTCCTCCGCGCAATCGCGTCGCACACAATGGTCGAGTAGGCATGGCCCAGGTGCGGCCGCGCATTCACGTAGTAAATTGGCGTTGTCAGGTAAAAACGCCTTGCTCTGGAGCTTGAATCTGTCATGGACGGCGCATTCCGTTCGTGCACACGGCCGAGGCAGTGTGGTTGGCGATCTGCATCCATTCTAAGGTATTGCGCGCAGAGGAGATTCCATTCGGAAATCGGTGGCATCCACGCCGGCTATGTTGAAATTCGGAATCGCGGTCTCCGCGCTCTCGTC
>JBEKZG010000079.1:0-10219 GCA_049510095.1 Occallatibacter sp. | reverse complement strand
CCTTCTGCCAGAATTCCTTTTGTTCCAGGGTGTAGGTGTAATAGAAATTCATCTGGTAGATCCGCTCTCCGACTGGGGGCGCAAAGGCCTCCTGCGGAATGGCGGGGATGTCGGTCAGGTCAAGGATGTAGCGGCCATTGGCATCCGGGGTGACGGCCTTGCCCGGCGGAAGAATGTTTGTGGAGCGGATATCGGTGAGTATCTGGTCGTGCGGTCCCTTCAACAGCTTGTTTGAGATGCTTGGGCCCGATACTTCGTTGGGAAGAAACTTGTCGCTGGGCGTGTACATGTAATGCGCCTTGTGCACGAACCAGGGCTGCTGAATCTGCCATTCCGGCGCCGTCTGAAAGCGGTCGTAGCGAATCTGGTATCGATACTCGATCACGCTGCCCGCCTCAACGCCCGGCATGGTGAAAGTCACATCGTTGGGCTGGCCGGGAACCTTCTTCAACAGAGAGGCTGGAGAGCCGGAGAGCGGAATCACCGTTCCATCCGCATGAATGGTTCTCCCCTCAATGGCTGCCACCTCGGGGTGAATCGCGAATGAGTCGGTGTCGTACGGCTGATCCTCGCCGGTTTCGGCCATTACCGGCAGGTCGAAATGGTTTTCCATTGCGGAACTGCTCTGGCTGGAGTTATCTCCCCTGGCCTCATAGGCGAGCGCGCGCGGGTAACGGACGAGCACAGTGGCCGCATCCTTGCCCTTATCGGTGAGAACCTTGATGCGCGCATAGACGGTGAGGAAGTGATGCGGGTCGTCTTCTGTTTCCTCACGGTAAATAACGACCGCGGCTGCCCCAGGAGCCTTGGGGTCGGAGGTCATTTTCAGTTCGTCCTGGGATGGAGTTGGAAACTGGCCAAATGCAACCAGTGGCGCCGCTAAGCCGAACAACAACATTGCATTGAAAGAAACAGAATGAAAACGCATTGAGTGTCTCCATGGGACCGATATCAAGTAAGACGAGCGAAGATCGGCGCGAGATGCATAACTGAATTCTAGTCCTGATGGCGCAAGCGCATCCCGCAGCTGGTTCTCCGTCACAACAGGACCAACAGGAAGTGAACAGTTTTAGACACCACTTGAGGGCGGGAGGTTATTACTCATTCCGAGCCGATCGGGAAACCGATGGAATTTGCTTCGCACCTTATCCACATGACGCAGCCTCCGGAGCTAACGGAGGCTGTGTAAGGATGGTTGAGCCGGCGACAACGAAAGCGCCCGGAAAGCGAGTTCCCTGAGAGCTATTGGCCACCTGTCTTTGGCGCGGTGAGCGCGATTTGCTGGTGGTCGGATACGACTACCTTCTCGTAGAAATCGCGGAGCGCGCCATAGTCCTTTGCATCGAGCACGGTGAAGCCGCGCGCGAGGATGCGTGCAGTGGTGATGGAGGTTGGATCGACTTTGGAGCGAAGCTGGTAGGCGTAATTTTCCTCCCATTTAAGGCTGGCGTCCGGGGGGGCGCCTTCGACGGTATATCCGGCGGGAAGCAAGTAGGTGACCTGCTCCTGCTCTTGTTCCGGGTAATGCATGTCAATGGGCAGCGACCGCGACTCTTCCGAAGGGAACGGGTCGGATTCTTTCGTATCGAAGAACAAGCGCGGCAGCAGAAGGTGGGTGCCGGCATGCTGGGCAAGTGGGCCTGTGGCCGTGACTACGGCGATCAGTTGCTTGCTGGGATCGTCGAGGTTGGCAATGCGGTCGACGTGGATCTGGATTCCGTCGGGCACCGTTTCCGCGATGGTGCGTTCCATCCGATGTGTCACATTGGTCAGATCTTCACGGAGACTCAGTTGACGCCAGTGCAAGGCTTCCTGACCGGTGAATGCCACCTTGAGCGCCCCGGAAACGGTTCCGTCTGGGTTGATGGTGAGTTTGCCCACATGGAAAACGCTATTGTCGGTATTCAGCGGCAGGGGAGTGACTACGGATTCCACCTTGTCCCCTGCTCCAATTGCTACGCCACCGGCGCCGCTGTGAGCCCAGGCCAGGGTCTGGAAAGGGGCCATTTTCTCACCCGGATCGACGAAGATTGGCTTGCCGTCAATGTTGAGTTCGATGACGATGGCGTCCAGTTGGTCTGAGTTGAGGAAATCGGCTGCAAACGTGCGGCGATCCCTGCTGGAAATCCGGTCCGCTCGCGCGTTGAGCCCGGCGGCATGGGCCAGCGCGAGATAGAGGAGGGCAACCTGGTCGCTGTTGCCGCTCTTCTTATCCAGCACCGCGTCGACGTTGCCAGCCGGAAGGGAGCCGCTAAAGAACGTAAAGGCGGTTTTCTGCGAGTAATCGGTATTGTCGAGCTTTTGCACCAGGTCGTAGAGTTTTTTCGCCTTGTCGAGCGGGCTGTCGGAGGCGGAGGCGACTTCGTTTGCGGCCTGCTTGATCGCGCCCGTTTCCGCCGTGTAGCTGTGGACATCCTTGTTCCAGTACTGCATCTCCTTTTGCCAGTATTCCTTTTGGACAAAGGATGGCGAATAGTAGAAGTTGACCTGCATGATCTGGTCCTGTAGTGGCGGTGAATAGGCCTCTCTGGGAATGGGGGGCACGTCGGAAATATCCAGGGAATAGCGGCCCAGGGCATCATGGACCAACAGCTTTGGTTGCGTCAGGTGGGGCGTCGCCAGCAAGTCGCTGAGCGGCTGGCCATGTCCGTCCACCATGTATCCGCCACCCACCCCAGCTCCGCCGGTAGTGGGAGCAAAGATATGGTTTGGTATGAACAAGTAGTGAGCCTTGCGGACGGGATATGGCTGCTGGACTTGCCAGGAGGGAGGGGTAGCCACAAAGCGGTTGTCGATGCGCAACTGGTAACGATACTCCAGGATGCTTCCGACCTCGACACTGGGCAGGTTGATCGTTACTCGGTTGATCTGGTTCTCGCCCTTCTTTACATCCATCAAATCGGCGGGCGTAGCTGTCAGAGGAACGATGATACCGTCCGGATGGATGGTCCTTCCGGAGACAGCCGCAATCTCAAAATGTCCCGAAATTCTGTCGACGTCGTTCGAACGATTCTCAGCGTCGCGCTCGCCGGTGCGGTCGCCATAGGAAAAGTGCCGCTGGTAGGCGATTTGAACTGTCGCCAGTTCCTTCCCTTTCTCGGTAAGCACCTTTATGCGGTCATAGTAGCTGTGGACGTTGTGATCGTCGTCCTGAATCTCTTCGCGATAGAGAATGATGGCATCGGCGCCCGGATTCTTCGGGTCGGAGGTCATCTTTAGTTCTTCCTGGGTTGGAGCCTGGAACTGCCCGAAGGCAACGAGCGGAGCCGCTGCACCAAATGCCAGCACTCCAAAATAGAGAACACGATGAAAACGCATAACCACTCTCCCGCAGGCCGGGTTCCGTAACGCGACTTAGAATGCAGCCTGAAATTGACAGCCGCAATTCTACCCTCTTCCTGCGATTCGGGTCGATGAGATTGTTACGGGGATGAATTGAAGCCCGCCGAATCCCTGTGTGGTATTGCGCAGGCGGTGCGGTCAACTCGAGCACGCTCTTCGACGTACGGCAGGAACCCGCGCAGCTGGCGCCCCTTCAACTGGGCTTGAATCGTGTGAGTGGGAGAATTGGGAGTGGCGTCACATTGTGAGCCAGATCACGGCATAACTCTGCGCCAGGGGCGAGACTTTGGGTCGGAGGGTTTCCGGAGGTCATGGAGTTTCGTTGCTTCAGATTACTGTGCGCGGGGAGTGCCGGTGTGGTTTCGGTTCTTCTGGCGTGCGCGGCGGTACTGAATTCCGGTTCCAGTGCGGCCGTGGTTCCGTCACCGGGCCAGCCGGCGAGGATCACCTTCGATTACCCGCTGGAAGGCTCCATCTTCCCGCCGGAGATTACGCCGCCGAACTTTCTATGGCACGATCCAACCGATTCCGCAAAGAGATGGTTGGTTGAAGTTTCATTCGCAGGCCGCACGGAGAAAATCCGGCTGGAGATTGCGGGAGAGCACCAGCAGAAGGGCAAGATCGACCCCGAGGCGGGACCCGATATCGAGTTGACACCCGAGCAGATGGCCGCGCGGACGTGGAGGCCGGATGCGGAGACGTGGACGAAGATCAAGGGACTGTCGGTGAAGTCGGCGGCAGCGATTACCATCAGCGGATTTGCGGGGGGAGATGACAAGACGCCGGTGTCAGCGGGTAAGGTGACGATTTCGACGTCAGCCGATCCGGTAGATGGCCTGTTGTTCTACCGCGATGTTCCCCTCAAAACATCCACTGCGGAGAACGGACCCATCGCTCCGCTGCCACTGTCCGCCATTCCGTTGATCAAATGGCAGGTTCGGAGCATTGCCGAGACCGAAAGCCACACTGTGATGGGCAATGTGCATACCTGCGCCAACTGCCACTCGTTTTCACGGGATGGAAGGACGATGGGACTGGATGTGGACGGGCCGCGGAACGACAAGGGGCTCTATGCTCTTGTGCCGGTGGGCAATGAGATGACCATCGGCAACAAGGATGTGATCCGGTGGAGTTCGTTCCAGGTGGAGCCGGAAGCAAGAAGCGACGCACCGGCCGTGAAGCGGTTCGGCTTCATGTCGCAGGTTTCTCCCGATGGCCGGTACGTGGTGACCTCCATTGCGCCGCCCAAACTGGCGCACAGCACTGAGAACGCGGTTCCCGGTTTTGCGCCGGGGCTATCGGATCGTCTCTACAACACCAACTATCCGGATATCGCATTCAACCAGGTCTTCTACCCCACGCGCGGGATTCTTGCGTGGTACGACAAGCAGGAACAGAAGATGCGGCCGCTGCCGGGCGCGGATGACCCGCAGTTCGTGCAGACCAGCGCATTCTGGTCGCCGGACGGCAAATACCTGATTTTCAGCCGGGCGACGGCGCGCGATCCTTATCCTCCGCGAGCGTCGAAGGCGCAACATGCCAACGACCCGAATGAAACGCAAATTCAATACGATCTCTACAAGATCCCATTCAATGGCGGCAAAGGCGGCAAGGCTGTGCCGGTCGTGGGCGCTTCACAGAACGGGATGAGCAACAACTTTCCCAAGGTGTCTCCCGACGGCCGCTGGATTGTGTTTGTGGAAAACAAGAATGGGTTGCTGATGCGCCCGGACAGCAGGCTGTTTATTGTGCCTTTTGAAGGCGGCAAGGCGCGGTTGATGAACTGCAATCTGTCCTTGATGAATTCATGGCATACTTTCTCGCCCAACGGCCGTTGGCTTGCTTTCTCATCGAAGGGACGCTCAATCTACACGCAACTCCTGCTGACACATATTGACGCCAAGGGCAACGATTCTCCCGCCATCCTGGTGGAGAATACAACGGCCGCCAACCGCGCGGTGAATATCCCCGAGTTTGTGAACGTGCCGCCGGGAGGCATGGAAAAGATCGACCCGCAAGCGATGGAGTTTTATCGCCTTGTCGACGATGCCTACAGGCTGGTGCAGAGCAATCGGGTTCCCGAAGCGATTCAGACTCTGCGCAGCGCGCTGGAACGCGACCCCGACGATGCAATGGCGCACTACAACCTGGCTACGCTGCTGGCCGGCGTGAACCGGCAGAGCGAAGCGCTGGAGGAGTACCGCAAAGCGAGCGATCTGAGCCCGGAAGACACACTGTTTCTGGAGCACCTGGCGGTCGAGTTGATTTTGAACGGCGACGCGGAAGGTGGAATCGAGAGGCTCAAGAAGGCAATCACGCTTCAGCCCGGTTCACCGGAGTTTCGATTCAACCTGGGCTACGTGCTTGAATCGCGTGGAGACTTTGCAGGCGCACTCGAACCGCTTCAGAAGGCCGTGGAGTTGAGCGAACACCAGAATGGGCGGTTCCTTGCGGAGTTGGCCAACGCCTCTTTCAGGACGGGTCATTCGGCGGAAGCGATACAGAATGCACGGGAAGCTCTCGACCTGGCGCAAAGATCGCACGACGAGCAGCTGGCGCAGAAGATGCGGGACGCTCTCAGCGGATATGAAAGCGAACCTGCGAAGGCCAAGCCCGAATAGGGAATCGCATGCGGGTATATCGGGGGACTATGAATTTTCGTTCTGTCTACGTTCGGCTCGCAGGGATACTCGGCGCGGTTTCAGTCTTCCTCGTATGCGGGTCGGTACTTGAGCTGCGGGGCGTGCGGGGAGATTCGTCGTCCGCAAGTGAGCCGGCGAAGATCACCATCGACTACCCGCTTGACGGGTCCGTATTCCCGCCGGAGATTACGCCGCCCACGTTTCTTTGGCACGATCCCAATGAGAGTGCCAGTCGATGGACGGTCGAGGTCGCTTTCGCGGGCCGCTCCGATGTGATCCGCGTGGAAACGACCGGCGAGAAACTTAGGATGGGGACGATTGATCCGCAGGCGGGGCCGGGGCTTGAATTGACTGCGGAGCAGGCGTCGACGCGGACCTGGAAGCCGGACGAAGATACATGGGGAAAGATCAAGCGGCTTTCTGTGAAGTCGGCGGCCACCATCAGGATCAGCGGGTTTGTGGACGGAAATGCGAAGCTTCCTGTTTCGACAGGCAGAGTGACTCTTTCCACATCCGTTGATCCGGTGGGCGCTCCGGTTTTTTATCGCGATGTGCCGCTGCTGCTGCCTGCTCCCACGGAGACAGGTCCCATCGCACCGCTGCCGGCTTCGGCGATTCCATTAATCCAGTGGCGGATACGGAACCTTGGCGAAGCGGAGAGCCACACGGTGATGGGGAATCTGCCCACCTGCGCCAATTGCCACTCGTTTTCAAGGGACGGCAAGACATTCGGACTGGATCTGGATGGGCCGAAGAACGACAAGGGGCTCTATGCGCTGGTACCGGTGGAAAAGACGATGACGATCGGCAACAAAGATGTCATCCGCTGGAGTTCGTTTCAGGTAGATACTGGCCAAGCGAGGGGGGCGGGGAATTCCGCGCCCTCCGTGAAGCGGTTCGGATTCATGTCGCAGGTTTCGCCGGATGGCCGCTACGTGGTGACGTCCATTGGTCCGCCGGACAATACCAACACGCATCAAGATAAGGAGCCCGGCTTTGCGCCCGGGATACTCGATCGGCTTTACAGCACCAACTACAGGGACATCCGTTTCAGCCAGGTGTTCTTCCCAACCCGTGGCATCCTGGCTTGGTATGACAAGGAACAGAAGACGATGCGTCCTCTGCCGGGCGCGGACGATCCGAAGTATGTGCAGACCAGCGCTTTCTGGTCGCCGGATGGCAAGTATCTGATCTTCAGCCGGGCCGTGGCTCGCGATCCTTATCCGCCGGGAGCGGGCAAGCCGCAGCACGCAAACGATCCCGAAGAAACGCAGATCCAATACGACCTTTACAAGATTCCCTTTAACGAGGGGCGTGGCGGAAAGGCTGTTCCAGTCGAGGGCGCGTCGGGCAATGGGATGAGCAACGATTTTCCCAAAGTCTCGCCGGATGGACGGTGGATTGTTTTTGTCCAGAACAAGAATGGATTGCTGATGCGGCCGGACAGCAGGCTGTTCATTGTGCCATTCGAGGGCGGCAAGGCGCGGTTGATGAAGTGCAATCTGTCGCTGATGAACTCGTGGCATACCTTCTCGCCCAACGGGCGCTGGCTTGCGTTTTCGTCGAAGGCGCGAGGGCCGTACACGCAACTGATGCTGACGCACATGGATGCCGAGGGCAACGACACGCCGGCGATTCTGGTGGAGAATACGACGGCCGCGAACCGGGCCGTGAATATCCCGGAGTTTGTGAACATTGCGCAGGGCGGGCTTGAAAAGATCGATCCGCAGGCGACCGAGTTTTACCGATTGTTCGACGTGGCATTCAAACAAATGGAGGACAACCGGATTCCCGAAGCGATTCAGACCTTCCGGCAGGCCATTGAGCGTGATCCGGACGACGCACTGGCTCATTACGTGCTGGCCACGGCGTTGAGTGGGAACGATCGGGAGGCGGAAGCGGTGGAAGAATATCGCAAGGCCACCGATCTCGATCCTGCGAATGCGACATTTCTCGATCATCTGGCCGTTTCGCTGGCGATCAACGGCCACCCGGACGATGCGGTAGGACCGTTGCAAAAGGCGATTACGCTGGCGCCGGGCGCCGCTGAGTTTCGTTTCAACCTTGGAATTGTGATGGAGTCGCGGGGAGACTTTGCCGGGGCGGTCGAAGCGTTTCAGAAGGCAGCCGAGTTGAGCAATGGCAAGAACTGGCGGGCTTTTGCCGAGTTGGCCAAGGCATTGGCCAGGACAGGGCGATCCGCTGAAGCGATCAAAGATTTGCAGAAAGCGCTCGACCTTGCGGTTGCGGAACACGACGGGGAAAACGCGGAAAAACTGCGTGGGATTCTGGAGCATTATCAACGCGATGGCGCAAAGGCCACGCCGCAGTAGCTAAGAGGCCAACTAACAAAAGGATTGGTCTTCGGGCATAAGGAAATCGAGGATGTTGCAGAGTTGATTCGTTAGTTGATCCGTAGTCAATGGCGAAGACTGTCAGTACCGCGTTGTTGTAGTCTGAGTGCCGGGAGAGACGTGACAGATGGGCTTCCGGCATGAACCGCGAACGAACTGGATTCTGCTGGCTGCCTTGGTGGGTTTGGCCGGGGCGGCGCATGCTGAATGCACAGGCCCGCCCATATTGGTGGCAACGTTGCGCGCGCAGCCGACCACTGAAAATGCCGTCGCGCTGGGTAATTGGTTTGCCGCTAACAAGCAATTTGAATGCGCAGCAGAGACGTTTGGCGGCGCGCTGGGATCGGATCCTGACTCCGCGCAACTCCACTATCTCAAAGCGCTGGCGCTGGTCGCATCGGGGAAGACCCAGGAGGCGGTTCCAGACCTGCAGGAGGCTATTCGTCTGCAACCGGACGTGATCAAGCCGCACCTGGTTCTCGCCGATCTTCTGGAGCAATCGGGCCAGCCCGCCCAGGCCGACGACCAATGGAAGCAGGCTTTGGCAATCGATCCCAAATCCGGCATTGCACTGGAGAGTTATAGCAGCGCCTTATTCGCCCGCAAAGACTTTGCCGGAGTCGTCACCCTACTGCACAGTGCGCCGATGACCGAGAGTCTGGCTCTTCGGCTTGCGCAGGCTTATCGAAGCCTCAACTATCTTGAGACAGCAAGCCAGATCCTTAACAACGCGTTGAAGAGTTATCCGGACTCATTGCCATTAGCCAATGCGGAGTCGGTGATTCTGATCAAGCAACGACTGTACGATGAGGCCATTAAACTGCTTGCCTTCGCAGTCGATAAGCATCCCGGCAGCCGCGAAGCCGAACTGCAATATCTGCGCATTCTGGTGCTGACCCAGCACAACGACAAGGCACGTCCACTGGGACTGAAGCTGCTGGCCGAGACGCCGCACGACGCGGAAGTGCTCTATCTGAACGGAGTGCTGGACCATGCCGTGGGAGACTATGCCGCGTCGAAGGCTCACCTTGAAGAGGCCGTCGCTCTGGTTCCCGATTTCTTCAATTCCCGTTACCACCTAGGAGTGGCGCTGGTCACGCTTCATGAATGGAACGAGGCGAAAGAGAATCTGGAAAAGGCAATTGCTCTCGGAGACACGGAGCCACAGGTGCACTACCAACTCGGGATGGCTTTGCGCGGACTGGGAGAGACCGACCGGGCTGCCACGGAGATTAAGCAGTATCAAGAACTCAAGAAGGCCGAAGAGGACAATCTGGAAGCAGCCTCGCATGTTGCGCAGGCGGACCAGGAAGCGGCCTCGGGTAACGTGCTGGAAGCGATTCAGCATTACCGGCAAGCCTGCGACGAAATGCCCGTGAACGCCATTTACAAATTCAAGTTGTCAATCGCGCTTCACAAAACCGGGGATCTTGAGGGTGAACGTGCGCAGTTGGAACAGGCCGTCAAACTCGATCCTCAGTTAGCCGCGGCACAGAAGCAACTTGGCTATCTGCTGGGGCGAAGCGGCGATGCCGCCGGGGCGGTGGAGCATTTTCAGATGGCGGTGCACGCCGCCCCGGCGTGGGCGGAGGCCTGGGTCAACCTGGCCGCGGGACTGGCTGTGGAATCGCGCTTCTCCGAGGCGCGCGAAGCCGTAGCGACAGCACTGCGCCTTGACCCGGCCAATGAACAGGCACACAAGCTGAGCGATCGACTGGCTCACGACCTGGCGGCGCAGCCCACGCAGCCGTAGAGCCCACCCAGCCGAATTCGAATTATGATTTGAAGACCGCTTTGCCCGTTGAGGCGCAAGCACAAGCGCTTCACAGATTCGCCGATGGCAGAATTGAGATATCCGCAAGATGACGATCTCACTTGACA
>JBEKZG010000078.1:0-10341 GCA_049510095.1 Occallatibacter sp. | reverse complement strand
GAAGTCTATCATTGGGACACGAGCAGTCAGCCCCACGGCAAAACCCAGCACGAGAAACACGGCGCATCCGAAAAGGAAGAAATACAAACCATCGCGCCGTTTTTTCGTCATGGAGTTACCGGCTCTCTCAATGAAGGGTCGGGCAAGGTTTACGGTCCTTGGATCGCACAGGGTGCCCGGCTGCACGAGACGCCCTGTTTCGATCAAGGAAGCAGCCGGCACTTAGTCGTTGTAGTTGAGGCTTTCGAGGCCAAGAAACACTGCGCCGGACCCCAGCTCTTCTTCAATGCGGAGCAACTGGTTGTACTTGGCAATGCGGTCAGTGCGGCTGCATGAGCCGGTCTTGATCTGGCCGACACCTGTGGCCACGGCCAGGTCGGCAATGAACGTGTCCTCGGATTCGCCGGAACGGTGAGAGATGACCGAGGTATAGCCATAGCGGCGGCCAAGGTCGATGGCTTCGAGAGTTTCAGTGACGGTGCCGATCTGGTTGAGCTTGATGAGGATGGAGTTGCCTACGCCTTCTTCAATGCCGCGCTGCAGCAGCTTGACGTTGGTGACGAAGATATCGTCGCCCACCAACTGAATACGGCTGCCGAGCTTGTCAGTCAAGAGCTTCCAACCCTCCCAGTCGTTTTCGGCGAGGCCGTCTTCGAGAGAGACGATGGGATACTGGCGAATCCAGTTGTCGTAGAAGTGGACCATTTCCTCGCTGGTGAGTTCGCTTTTGTCGCCCTTTTTGAAGACGTACTTGTTCTTTTCCGCGTCGTAGAACTCGCTGGACGCGGGATCGAGCGCAATGGCGATCTGCTCGCCGGGCTTGTAGCCGGCGGCTTCAATGGCTTCGAGGATCAGTTCGATTGCTTCGGCGTTGGACTTGAGCGAGGGAGCAAAGCCGCCCTCGTCACCTACCGCTGTGTTGTAGCCCTTTTTCTTGAGCACACCCTTGAGAGTGTGAAATGTTTCTGTGGCCCAGCGCAGGGCATCGGCAAAGCGCTCCGCGCCGACGGGCATGATCATGAATTCCTGAAAGTCGACGTTGGAGTCAGCATGAGCTCCGCCATTGAGCACGTTCAACATGGGCGTGGGGAGGATGCTGGCGTTGATGCCGCCGAGGTAACGATAGAGCGGGATTTCGAGAGTTTGGGCGACGGCGCGGCTGGCGGCCATGGAGACGGCGAGAATGGCATTGGCTCCCAATTTGCCTTTGTTGGGCGTGCCGTCGAGAGCGATCATGGTCTGGTCAATTAGGCGCTGATTGGCCGCGTCCATCCCTTCCAACTCAGGTGCAATCACCGTTTCGACGTTTTCGACGGCCTGCAGAACGCCTTTGCCGCCGAAATGACTTTTGTCGCCGTCGCGCAGTTCCACCGCTTCATGTTCGCCGGTTGATGCGCCCGAAGGCACAATGGCACGGCCCAGGGCTCCGCTCTCAAGGATCACGTCTGCTTCCACGGTGGGATTGCCGCGCGAGTCAAGAACTTCGCGGGCACGAACGGCAACAATCTCAGTCATATCGCTCCTTCGCATGATGCGGTGCTGCAGCCGGGCATTCAATTTTGGACGGCGATCTACGGCAAGAGCTTCTCCGGCGGCGCTTTGAATTGTTTCCAGAAGCTGATGCACTTTGCGGATAACCTTTCCGTCCAGCGCTCGAAAAAGTAGAGGTCTACCCTACGGATTCTAGCAAACCGGGCTGTTGCGGGCTGTGTGGCGGCGATCACAAGGGGCGCGTATTTGCGCGGGTGCGGGAGGAGATTGAGCGGGCCGAAAAAGGGCAGACCATTTTTATTTCTTGCAAAAGGCGTAAGGAGGGGATGAGCGTCGTCCCGACGGGACTCCGGATGGGTGTTTGGTTTCACTCACCCAACGCTGAAGCGCGGGTTTAAGTCGCCGCGGCGACCGCCTACGGCGCTTCCGACGGCTGCTTGATTTCGTTGGTCGAGGTTTGTGCTTTCCCGCCCTTTCGCCAGAAAAATGGCGAAAGAACGGGGCACGGAGCTTCTTTGGCTGGTACGTCCCGAGTTCATTCCAGCCGCGACTTGCCGACGCGAGTCATGATCCTCTGGATGACAGGATGAGGCACGGGGCTGATACAGATTCACATGGTGTGAGCGTGGGTTGCATCTATTGGCCATGACCAGTTGGGACACAATGAACATAGCCATTGGCCGGGCTCTTTACCGGAGTATGCGGAAAGTGGTAGAAACATGGCAATCGAAAAGCGCCGGAAATGCGGCATTATCCCTGAACGATTGAGCCCCAATTCCTGTGGCGTATACGGGTGAGTTTTTCACTGCGGCCTCATTCTTCCCTTCATTTGGGAAAGGCAAGCGCAATCGCGGTCGGCGATTGCAATTTCAAAGAAAGATTGTCCTCCTGAGGCGCGGATGCGTATTTGAGCCCGGAGACCAGGCAAGGCCGCCTATTCAACAAGCCATCGAGTTCCAGGAGAATCGTATGCCTCGTGCTTTTCGTCTTCTCCCAATTGCTCTGTGCCTGCTGCTGTGCGTCATTCTACGTGCGCAGAGCCCGTCGCCAATCGAAACCGAGAGTCCAGCAGCCACGCTGAAATTGAATGTTCGCACTGTGCTGGTGGATGTTGTGGTGACAGACAGGGACAACCGGGCGGTTGCGGGGCTGAAGAAGGAAGACTTCCAGGTGCTGGAGGATGGAAAGCCGCAGACGGTATCGTTCTTCGATGCGAATTTTGCACCTGACCCCAGCGCGGCGGCGGCGCAAGCTCCGCATCTTCCTCCCAATTTTTTTACCAATGTACCCGCTTTTGTGCCGAGCAATTCAGTGAATGTGTTGCTGATGGATGGGCTGAATACGCAGCTGACTGACCAGGCGGTTGTGCATAGGCAGATGGTGAAGTACCTGGCGTCGATCCCGCCGGGGATTCGAATCGGCGTGTTTATGCTGGGCGAGCGGCTGCGAATTATTCAGGGATTTACGCAGGACTCGGCAGTGCTGCGCGCGTCGATTGCCCGATTTGCGGCGAATCCATCGACGTCGGCGTTGCTGCCTACCTCGGCTTCAATTGCGGCACAGGATGCTCCCGTGAATATGGAATTGCAGATATCCCTGGCAGAAGGCAGTACGCAGATTGCGGATATGGCGGCGGGCTTGCAGCAGTTTAACGACTCGCAAAACTTCTTCGAGACGAATGAGCGGACGGTGATGACGCTGGACGCTCTGCAGCAGATTGGACGGTACCTGGCGGGTGTGCCGGGACGCAAGAACCTGATTTGGTTTGTGGGCGCAATTCCGCAGTGCCTGGCTGCGATGACGAGCGAGAATGAGCTCACGGCGGCTGGTTGCCCTTACCAGGAGAAGTACGACAAGACCATGGCTTTGCTGGCCGACGCGCGCGTCTCGGTTTATCCGATAGACGCGGGGGGGACGCCAACCGATTCTCTTTACGATGCGGCCGGTCCTCCGGCATCCGCGGACCTTGGCGTGTCGGGCGCGGTGGTGACTCCTCCCAACACGGCGACGCAGCCTTCAAATTCCGCTGTGCAGCAGATCAACGCGGCTCAAGCGGGTTCGCTGCTGACCGATTACCAGGCACACGCGCTTGCGCACATGGAGATGGACCAGATAGCCAAGTTGACGGGGGGAAGCGCGGTGTATGAGAGAAATTCCTTGAAGGATGCGCTGGAGAAGGCTGTCGATAACGGGTCGCGCTACTACACGATTGCGTATACACCGACGAATCGCAGGGAGATTGGGAAAGAACGGAAGATTGAGATACGGACGGCGAGCGGCGACTACAAGTTGTCTTATCGGCGAAGCTATTTTGAAGACACCCCCAAAGAGCGCAAGGCAGAGGAGATGGCTGTGGGCGTGGATCCGCTGCGCCCGCTGATGGATCGCGGGATGCCGAACTTTACGGAGCTTCGCTACCGGCTTCGTATTGCGCCGGCCGATCCACAGCCCGTTTCGGAAGCAGCGCGAGCTGGTGACAACTCCGCACTGAAGACACCCACTACGCGCTACACGGTGAACTTCTGGCTGGCGCCGGATGGGTTGACGCTGATTCCGGGACAGGATGGAGTGAAGCACGGGACGATCGAGGTGGCGCTTGTTGCGTACAGCCAGGATGGCAAGCCTTTGAACTGGCAGGCGCGATCGATTGGACTCTCGATACGGCCGGAACAAGAGGCGGCGGCGCAGGCATCCGGGATTCCGTTTCACTTCGAGATCGATGCACCGCCGGGAGACGTTTATCTCCGTACGGGAATCTGCGATTCTTCGTCAAGCAAGGCGGGGACGCTGGAGATTCCTTTGCGGGCGGTGATGGTGGCGCAGAAATGAGAGGGCCCAGTTGCCTGTCTTGATTCGTGCCGCCGGTGGCACCTGCGCGTTCCGCGCATGACTGCCGTGAGGCTGAAGCGCGCTAGCCTGATTATGGGTGAACTTCCCTGAATCGCGGTTGCCGATTTGCCGTTTTGAGTTGGGAGCAGGGCCTGGAGCAACTAAGGGAGGCAATCGGGGTTCATACCACTGGGGAGTTTTGCGCCCGCCGCGAAGGAGATCTGGATGAACCGGTGCTTACCTGGATTCACATTGCTTGCGTTCACATTCTTTGCCGCAACGTCAGCTGCTATGGGCGCGCAACAGGGCAGCGAGCCAAACCCTTACCAGGGAACGTCGAATCCGCCTCCGGATAGCACGATTGTTGTGACCACGCCGACGCAGCCGAAGCCGCGGGCGGGTAAGCCGTTGAATGCCGCGGTGCCCGTGACGGCTCCGCCGGTAAACGCGCAGGCGCAGGAGGCCGCGCCGGACCAGGCTGGGCAAGATCAGGTTCCTCCGCCACCGCCCGCCGCGGAACTGCAGGACCAGGCTGCTACACCGCCTCCGCCACCGGCTGCCGCGGAACCGGACAGCGCGATGGAGGCGCCAGCGGCACCCGCTTTGAATGCGCGGAGCATGGTTGCCGACCCGGATGGAGATATTGTGCATCCTGCGCCACTTGGGCCCGGGCAGCTGGGTGAGGGAACCAATATTCAGGTGAGGCTGCTTGATCGGCTTTCCACGGTGGAAAGCGAGAAGGGCGAACCCTTCCGCAGCAAAGTTGAACTAGACGTGCTTCAAGGTGGGCAGGTGGTGATCCCTGCTGGTTCTGAAATTGATGGCCGGGTGGTGGAGGTATCGAGCGGACACCTTGGGGGGCACGGTTCGATGCGGCTGCGGCCGGAGAGCGTGGTGATGCCGGACGGGTCGCGTTTTCAAATGCACGCGGAGCTGACCGGCACGCCGGGTTCGAGGACGCGGGTCGGGGGAGAAGGAACGATACTTCCGGGATCGCGGGCGCGGCGGGACGAGATTGAGTACGGCGGCGCGGTGGGTGCGGGTGTTATAACAGGCGCTGTTATTGGCGGTCCGGTGGGCGCGGTGACGGGCGGGGCGATTGGCGCGGGCGCGGTGACGGCGCATCTGCTGATCAACCATCCGGAGGCAACTTTGGAACCGGGAGCGGTGTTGCAATTTACGCTTACGGATACGCTGAGTCTGACTCCGGCGGTTGCGCCGGGGAACTAGGCCGGTCTGATCGCAAAAGCCGAGAGTACGCTTTCCCGCAGCTTAGACTTGCGCATAGCCGGTGAGACTCCCGGAAGGCGGAAGTTTGAGGCAAAATCGCCAAATCCGGTATTCCAAAACTCGAGGTTTCAAGGCCGGATCAGAAGACGGGGTGGGGCCGCACGAATACCCACCAAAGCAGGAACATTGTGATCCCGGATGCCAGCAAGACGATCAACGCCGACCGCATCAAGTGGAGCGGTTCCGGTTGCGGTTTCAGGTCCAAATGTATTGTGGATTGATTGGCCGGTGTACTTGCGCTCATTTGTTCCTGCGCCGGCTCTCGCGCAGCTGCTTCAGCCCTTTCGCGGAGATTATGGAAGCGGTCAGGGAAACGCGAGGCGGCAAACCATGTATTGGCCCTGAGCACGGTGAAGTAGCCTGCAATCCCTACAGTGGAGCCCCTGCGATTTACGGACCGAAGAATCTTCATGACTTCCTCCCGACGCTGCGTCGCATTCATCGTAGTCCAACCAAGTGGACGTGTGGTCTCCAATTGGGAAGTTTCGCCGTCCCGGCTCATAATCCGCGCTGGCTATGCGCTACTCGAATGCACATCCGGCACTTCTTGCGCATCCAGCAGATCGAAATATCAATAGGTTATTTGTTTCCAATGGGCCCTTGACTCGTGCCCTTTCAAAGCCCGATTTATGCGACCAGTTCCAGCGCAGGTAATTCGGGCTGCCTGCTACACTCCGTTGCGGGGGCGAGTGGACTTGACGGAGATTGAGGCAGAGATTCAGACAGTGGGGGTGGTTGGCGCGGGGACTATGGGTTCCGGCATCGCTCATGTATTTGCGCGGACTGGCTTTCGCGTGTTGCTCTACGATGTGGAACAGCGGTTTCTTGACCGGGCAACAGGGCAGATTCGTGTGAACCTTGGCCGCGAGGCGGCGAAGGGCAAGCTGAGCGAAGCTGAGATTGAGCTGGTGCTCAAGCGCATTGAGCCGACTGTGGACCAGGAAGCGCTGAGCGCCGTGGAATTAGTGGTTGAAGCAGCCTCAGAACGGTTCGAAGTGAAGTCGGAGATCTTTCGGGCGCTCGATAATATGTTGCCGGCGACGGCGATTCTGGCTACCAACACGTCCTCCATTTCCATTACCAAGCTGGCTGGGCAGACGCAGAGGCCGGCACAGGTGATCGGGATGCACTTCTTCAATCCGGTGCCGGTTATGACGCTGGTGGAAGTGGTGCGCGGGCTGGCTACTTCCGATGCGACCTTTGCGACGGTCCACGCGCTGGCTCTGAAGCTGGGCAAGGCGCCTATTGCCGTGAACGATGCGCCGGGATTTGTGTCGAACCGGGTGCTGATGCCGTTGATCAATGAAGCTGCCTACGCGGTGATGGAGGGCGTGGCTACGCCGGAGGCGGTGGACCTGGTATTCAAACTGGGGATGGCGCATCCGATGGGACCGCTGACGCTGGCGGATTTTATCGGGCTGGATGTTTGCGTGGATATTCTGCGGGTGTTGCAGGAGGGGTTTGGGGACCCGAAGTTTAGCCCCTGCCCGCTGCTGGTGCGGATGGTGGATGCCGGGTGGCTGGGGCGGAAGTCGGGGCGGGGGTTTTATCGGTATGGGAATTAGGTTTTGACTTTGGCCGTCGAGTCGACTTTTCCTTACCAGATGTAAGGAGAAGCGTATAATCGAAGAACTGGAGGTTCCAATGACGACTGCGGCGATCACATCAAAGGGGCAGATCACTATTCCGGTGGAAGTACGGAAGAAGCTGGGCCTGAAAACTGGTGATAGGGTCGGTTTCATCGAAAACGAGAACGGCGAGTATATTCTCAAGCCTAAAACCGGTTCGATCATGGCTCTGAAGGGAATTGTGAAGTGGACGGGAAAACCAGTCACAATTGAGGAAATGAACGAAACCATTGCCAAAGGCTGGGCGGGAGAACTGAGATTCGACGATTGAGCCACGAATGATGACCGGGATCGACACGAACATCCTAGCTCGTTTTTTTACCCAAGACGACCCGGAGCAGAGTCGTCGCGCAGATGAATTCTTACAGACGCTGACGCCTGAGTCTCCCGGTTTCCTGTCTTTGGTTTCGCTTGCCGAATTGATGTGGTTACTGCGCTGCCGATATGGGACAAGCAAAGCGCAGTTGATTGAGTACGTGAAGCTCCTGCTAAGTTCTTCCGAGTTGGTTTTGGAGTCGCAGGCAGCTGTAGACCAAGCGATACATCTGTTCGCTGCGGGGAAGGCGGATTTTGCCGACTGCTTGATCGAACGCTCAGGTCATCTGGCGGGATGCGGGCACACGGTTACATTCGATGAAGGTGCTTCCAGGTTCGCAGGGATGAAGTTGTTGTAGGGTTAACGTTCGCGCTATGCCCTTCATCACCATCGGTGGAACCGAACATCGGTGCTCCGCGTATCACTCTCCAAGGGCCCTCCCTCGGCGTCCAAATATCATGCAGGCATTTTCTGACACACTCGGGCAGGTTTTCCGCGCCATACTGGCTAATAAACTGCGCAGCTTCCTGACTATGTTCGGGATTGCGTGGGGCGTTGGCTCGCTGCTGGTTCTGGTTGGCCTGGGCGAGGGGTTCCGGTCTGGGCAGCACAAGCAGTTGTCCACATTTGGAAACGACGTGGTGATGATGTGGGACGGGACCATTCCGGCGCTTGCCAACCAGCATACGGGGATGCGTCCTTACCAATTTACGCCGGGCGACGAGGCGGCGCTGCGGGCGCTGCCGCAGTTGAGGAGCGTGACGGGCTTTCTGCAGCGCAACGATCTGTATGAGGTCAGCGCCTACGCGAACTCTTCCGGCCAGGTGATGGGCGTTGAGCCGAATTACGCGGATGTGCGTTTTGTGCCGCTCGCCGAGGGACGGTTTATCGATGCTCAAGATCTGGCTGACCGGCGCAGGGTGGTGGTGCTGGGAGCGAAGAGCGCAACGATTCTGTTTCCCGGACGCCCGATGCTGGGCGAGACCATCACCATCAACGACGTGAGTTTTACCGTTGTTGGCCGCGTGGATACCATCAGCCGCGGGAACAACGACTCCGATAATCAGAAGGTCTATATCCCCCTGACGATCATGTTGGAACTGTTCGCGATGAAGGGCGATAATGTGGCCACCAATGCGCTGAGTTCGATCCAGTATCAGCCGGCGACGAAGGGCGACACGACGGCCGCGGTGCCGGCGGTTCATCGCGTGATTGCCGAGCGGCATGGATTCGACCCATCGCTCAAGGACGCGTTCGAGGAGTGGGACACGATCCAGGAAGAGCACATGATCGGCGCGATCTTCAACGCGATGGATGTTTTTCTGGGCGGCGTGGGGATTGTGACGCTGGCGCTGGGCGCGGTGGGGATTATCAATATCATGCTGGTTTCCGTGACGGAGCGGACGCGCGAGATCGGATTGCTGAAAGCGATTGGGGCGACGAAGCGCAGCATCCTGGCGCAGTTCTTCTGGGAGGGGCTGCTGCTGACCGCGGTGAGCGGGATGATCGGCATTGTTGTGTCGGCTGGAGGCATGTGGTTACTGCAGCAGGTCCTGACGGGCAAGATGCCGGGATTCGATCCGCCGCGGCTTGTGCCGTGGTCGGCGGCGATGGCACTGGGCTGCCTGGTGTTGTGCGGGGTGGTGGCGGGGCTTTACCCGGCAAGCAAGGCGGCGGCGCTGGATCCGATTGAGGCTTTGCGGAGAGAGTGAGAAAGGCAGTTGTCAGTTTTCAGTTCTCAGTTTCCGATGGGAAGGTGTTTGCGGTACGCGTGAAGGGAGTTATAGGATTGCGGCGAGCGATTTTGGCCGACGAGCTGTGCCTGGTGGTTCTGAACTGAAAACTGACGACTGATAGCTGACAACTGATAACTGCCGACCAAAGGGAGGCTCATGCTTAAGGACATTCTGGGCCAGGCCTGGGAGGCTATGGTCTACAACCGGCGGCGGACTGCGATCACCATGGTTGGCATGGCGTGGGGGATTGCGACTGTGGTGCTGCTGGTGGCGTATGGCGCGGGATTCAGCAACGCCGTGGAGACCATCTTCGCGAGATTTGGCACCAACACGATGATCTTCTGGGGCAATCGGACCAGCGAGCAGGCGGGAGGCGACAAGGCTGGGGTGCGGGTGCGCTTTACGCTGGACGACGTGGATCGCGTCTCGAACAGCGTTCCCGGGATTCTGCATATTTCACCGATGTCGTCCAAGACCATTCCAGTGCAGAACGACCTGCATCTCTATACCTGGTCGGTGAACGGGGTTCGTCCACCCTACCAGGAAATTTGGAAGCTGAACCTTGAGCAGGGGAGATTCTTCAGCGGAGCCGAGGACGAACAGCGCGCGCACGTTTGCGTGATTGGATCGGAAAACAAGACCAAGCTGTTCTCGGGCGGATGGGCTCTGGGAGAGACGATCCGCCTGAACGGCGAAGCTTTCACGGTGATTGGCGTGATGAAGCCCAAGATGCAGGAGGGCGACAACGACGACAGCAATCGAAACATTTATATCCCATTCAATACCAGCAGCGACTTTGTGGATACGAAATATCTGGACAGCATCTGGTTCGACTACAGCGGCAATAATGAATTGGTGGAGAAGTCGTTGCGGGAGACGATGGCCGCGGCGCATCATTTTCGGCCGTCGGACCATAATGCGATGGGCGTGGCCAACCTTATGACGCAGGTGAAGGTATTTCGCCTCCTGTCGATTGCGCTGTCGATTCTGCTGACGCTGGTGGGTGCGCTGACACTGGGGAGTGCGGGCATTGGGCTGATGAACATTATGC
>JBEKZG010000077.1:0-10404 GCA_049510095.1 Occallatibacter sp. | reverse complement strand
CTGCCCCATGATTTAACCTCAGAGAGGTTATGAAATCGACGATCGCGCTTCTCGTATCCGGTATTGGCGTAGCCTTGGCCGCTTCGGCTCTCGCCCAGCAATCTACCCCAGCCAAACCCGCTGAAGAACTGCCCGATGCCCCCCAGGCCACAGCAGCCGCACTCATCCATCCCAACGGCCCCACCGTGGTCATGGATACTTCCATGGGCCGCATCACCTGCCAGTTCTTTCAGCGCCAGGCCCCCAAAGCCGTAGCCAACTTCATCGGCCTTGCCCAGGGAACCATTGACTGGACTGACCCCGCTAGCAAGCAGAAGCAGCACCACAAACCCTACTACGACGGCACCATCTTCCATCGCGTCATTCCCGAATTCATGATCCAGGGCGGCGACCCCACCGGCACCGGCACGGGCGATCCCGGCTACGCCTTCGACGACGAGGTGGACCCGAACCTGAACTTCGATCAGCCCGGCCGGCTCGCCATGGCAAACTCTGGCCCCAACACCAACGGCAGCCAGTTCTTCATCACCGAGCAGGCATACGACTCGCTCAACGGGCATTACACGCTCTTCGGCCAGTGCGACGAGTCAAGCGTGCTCGTAGTCAAGACCATCGCCCGCGTCCAGCGCGACGTCAACGACAAGCCGATCTCTCCCGTAATTCTCAAAAAGGTGACCATCATACCGGAAGGCCAGCCTGTGCCCGGCGCAACTAATACCTCACCGGCCGGTGCATCCGCACCTCCCCCCGCAGCCGAACCGACCCGGGTTGAACTCTCCACCGGCGCTGCCATGAAACAACTCGATGTTCATACCCCGCCACACTATCCCCTTGAAGCCAAGCAGGCCGGTGTCTCTGGCACCGTTGTCCTGAGTGCGGTCATCGGCATCGACGGTACCGTTCAGGAGCTGAGTGTAGTCAGTGGCCCAAAGCTTCTTCAACAGGCTGCTTTGGATGCCGTCAAGACTTGGCACTATCGACCGTATCTGGTGGACAACCAGCCAGTCGAGGTCAAAACAACAGTCAACGTAATTTTCACATTGGGTGGAAGAGCACCGGTGCCCGTTTCTTGATTCCAAGACCTGGATGCCTTCATTCCCAAACCAACACAGGAGTATCCATGTCACTCGCAGCAGGAACCTACGCAATCTTCTCGACCACCGAAGGCAAGATCACCATCAAGCTCTTTGAGGCAGTCGCGCCCAAGACCGTAGCCAACTTCATGGCTCTCGCCGAAGGCACCAAGGAGTGGACCCACCCCACCACCCGCGCCAAGTCCTCCTCCAAGCTCTACGACGGAACCATCTTCCATCGCGTCATTCCCGGCTTCATGATTCAGGGCGGCGACCCCACAGGCACCGGCATGGGTAGCCCCGGCTACCGCTTTGAGGACGAGACCGCGGGTTCTCCACACAAGTTCGACAAGCCTGGAAAGTTGGCCATGGCCAACAGCGGCCCCAACACCAACGGCTGCCAGATCTTCATCACCGTGGCCCCCACGCCGCATCTGACCGGCAAGCACACCATCTTTGGTGAAGTCGTCGAAGGTCAGGAGATCGCGGTAAAAATATCCAAGGTCGCGCGCAACAGCCAGGACAAACCGCACAAGCCGGTAGTCCTCGAGTCCGTCTCCATCGAACGCGTACAGTAACGCAGCATGTGCAATCGAAATGAACTGGGTGCCCCCGGTCCCTCGTACTTGGGGACCGGGGATAATACAAGGATCACGGTCTGGCTATCTCAGTGTCCGCTGCCCGGCCCCCATTGCAGCTTAAGGCCCAGCCGTACCGTCATCGGCAGGCTCGGATACCCGATTGGCGCAATATGTTGCTCGCTCAGCAGATTCTCGCCCTGCGCAAAAATCCCCATCCACGAAAACAGCTGGTAATTCCCGCCAAGGCCCAGCTTCGCATAGCCGTAATCCAGATTGCGATTCGGCAACAACAAACTGTTTCCGCCGTTCGCATCCGCATACTCAAGATAAGTCGAGTCGTCGCTCCGGCTCGCAAACGAAGCAGTGAATACTCCCGTCAGCTTGTGGCCCGAATAACTCCCGCTCATGAAGCCTGTATGCGGCGGCCTGCGAAACGGCCTCGCTCCGACCAGCGGCGAAAGTGCCCCGATTGGAATTCCGTTATAAGTTGGTGCGTAACCGTCCACGAGCGCTTCGTTATCGCTGTCGAACGACCGCTGTACCACAGCATCCAGATAGGTGTAACCGCCGCGCAAGAAGATACTGCGGCCAATGCCGCCTTCCACCGTGCTCTCAATGCCCTGCGCGCGAAAAGCCTGCGTATTCACTGCCAGCCCGTAATCGTCCGCGTAATAGTAGCCAAGTGCGGTAATCAGTTGCTGCTGCTCGGCAGGCGTCAGCCCCGGAATCAGGTTCGGCAAAAGGTGTCCACCAACATACTCAATCTCCCGCCCATACTGGTTGTGAAAGTAGCTCGCGCGGAACACGATCCTTCCACTCAGGAAGCTCTGCTCGCCCCCGCCCTCGTAAGTACGGACGGCCGGCGCGGCCAGCGGCCCGATGCCCAGTTGCTGCGCCGTTGAGTAATAGCCGTTGGTCACCAGAAACTGATAGAGCGAACCAAACTGATCCGTCAGCGCCGGCTCGCGAACCGAATCGCCAAAGTTGAACAGAATCCGCGTCCCGCTGAAGATTCCCTTCCGTGGCTTCAGCGCATACCCTGAAACTCCGGCCCGCGGCGATGTCTGCACTCCAAACAGCGAGTAGTGCTCCAGGCTCCCGCCCAGCGTATAGAACACACGATACTTGAAGTCCCCATGCACCGAAGCCAGATAGTCGTAGTTAGTCCGCTCGGTCGTCTCATAAGTCGAGTAGGAAGGAATATCTTCCATCCCACGCTCATCTTCAAAATGGAATCCTATGAGCCCATTCAGGTGCGGCGTGAATTGGTAATCGCCCTGATAGATAAGCTGGTCGCGATTCGAAGCTAGCTGGTACTGGTACGGATAAATGGAGCCGTCATCCCAGCTATAATCCAGCAACGCCTGTCCGCTAGCGCTATACCCATTTGCGCCGGCGATAGTCACCGCCAATCCATAGTAGTTAGCGCCGGAATAAGTAGGCTGAATGCCAGGTCCCCCGCACTCGCCATAAGGGATGCAGACTCCGTCAGGAGTCCATAAGCTGTACTGTTCCCGCTTCCGCGTCAACCCATACCGTACGCTCTGATGAAAAGCTGCGGTCGTCTGGTTATCGATCGACGCGCTCAGGAAAATGTTCTGGTCCTTCTGCGTCGCATCGTCCGTCACGTGATAGAAGTCCCAGGCATCCGGAACGCCGGTCCCGGATACGCCGTAGTGCACCGTGCCGCGTATCTGCGTGTTCCCACTCGGTTGCCAGCCCACGTTGGCCGCCGAAGTCGCAACATGGTATTCATCCATCGGCAGCGCGTTCCCCGTTTGCAACCAGCTGAAGGCGCCCAGATAGTCAAGCTTGTTGTGTGAGCCAGCTGCCTTCAGTTCCTCGCGAAAAGTCTCGAAATTCCCCGCGTCGCCCTGGAACAGAATCGAAGGAAAGCTCGTCGTTCCGTGCTCGGTTGCAAGATTCAGCACGCCGCTCTCCGCGCCCGCTCCATACAGGTTCGAGTCGGGCCCGCGATAAACCTCCGCCTTCTCCACAGCTGTCGTCGAAAGCGCTCCAAAATCGAATTGATTCCCCAGGTCGCCCGCGTCCACCCCGTCAAGCATCGTCTTGGTTGAATCCGAATTTCCACCACGCACAAACAGCGACGTCTGTGCGCCAAGCTGCCCCGTCTGCACCACAGATGTTCCGGGCATCAACCGCAGCGCGCTCGTCAAATCCTCCTGCAGGATCAGGTCCAGCGGCCCCAGCACATCGGTAGCCGCGCTCGTCTGCGGTTGCGGCGTAGGCGTACCGGTCGCCGTCACCACAATCGACTCCCGCACCCACTCCGGCTCCAGCACCACGTTCCGCTCAATGTTATCCAGCGGCCCTGCGTAGAACATGGGCGTCTCAATCTGCCGGAAGCTCTTCCCCGAAACCACCAGGAAGAACCGCCCGGTCGATCCGGTCAGAATCTGAAAGCTTCCATCGGCCGTCGACACAGCACTCGCAACCGGTTTCCCGTTACTCAGCAGTGTGATCGTCGCGCCCGTCACCTTGGCGCCGGAGGCGTCGGTTACCACGCCGCGAATAGACGCTGCCGGGCACAGTGCCGCACTCGCGACACCCAGAGTCACAACAAAGATGCGAAGGAAAACGCGGGACCGGTGTCCGCGCCGAAATGCGGGAATAAGCATGAATAGCTCCTTCGTTCCCCTCGGAACGCAAGCGGGTAAAGGCGCCTCGGACCGGTCTCCTGACTTGCGCCTTCTTCAGCCACCTTCCCGGAAGCAAGCACACCGGCTCCTTCCAGTGGTTTCCTGGTCTCTCTCCGCCTCAAGCGGACAAACCCTGGCTGAAACCCTGCTTCGCTAACCCAAGATTGACGGGTTCCGGCGCAGGGGCGCTCACAGTTGCGGGGCAGTGGCGGAATTTCACCGCCTTCCCGAACATCCTGGCGATTGTCTTAGTGAACTGCACTGCTCTTCAGCAATCGGAGCAGCCAACGCGCCATTAAACGGTTTTCAATGACATCAACATTTATAGCCGTGCCGATCTATCCAAGTCAAAACGATTTCCTTGGCCCTTTCAAGCAGGATTTCCTGTCAAAGCAGACAAAGAAAGATATGGTGACCCCGGGAAGATTCGAACTTCCGACCTGCGGTTTAGGAAACCGTTGCTCTATCCACCTGAGCTACGGGGCCACTGCTCTTACAAGGTTAGCATCAGCCAAGCCCAGAAAGCGATTCGGCGATCCCGCATAGGCTCCAGTCCCGGCGTACCAACCAAAGGAGCGGGCCGTGCTCTTCGGGACAGCGCATAACTGCAATCTTCTTGCTTAATCCCGCAGGACTATTCCGCTTTCCCCGCGCTGCCTTTTTCGTGACGTGCTGGTTTCCCGCCCAGCGGCTTCCGCACTTCCGGCTTCACTGTGGTCTCATCTACAGGGGTAGTTCCCTGCACATCGCTCGTGAAGGTCGCGCCTGAGGGCAACAGGTAATCTTCCACCGTCTGGCCTTCGGTGCTGCCGGTCACTGCAACAATGCGGGGTGCATCAATGCCCTTCTCCGTCACCAGGTACTCTTTGGCGTTTACGGCTCGCTGGGCAGCAAAGTCTTCCAGCCTGGCATGCTTACCCATCTTCGGCTTCTTCTCGGCCGCCGTCGCTTCGCCCACAACGACAACCTTCGCATCCGCCTGGCTCCCCAATTTCAAGGCAACCTGGTCAAGACAAGCCTTGGCCTCATTGTCCACGCGAGTCGGACGCTTTGCGTCCTTTTCAAACGAGATGGAACAAAGCGCCGACGTATGCGGAGCCGGAGCAACATAGGGCGCCGTAATCGTCACGTTCGTACTTGCGGTTGCCGTGTGGTCTTTGTCGTCGGACACATTGCACGCGATGGCAACCGAGCCCGTTGCAGCCCCAGTCGAATCGAAGGTTGCCGTGTTGCCCCCTCCATTAATCGTCCCGGACGCAGCCGTAAAGCTATAAGTCAGAGGCCGGTTTTGAGGACTCACGCCCAACGCGGTGATTGTACTCTTGTCGCCAGGATTGATAGTACTTGGGCTCGCTGAGCAACTGATCGTCGGCGGCTCGTATCCCTTCACAGTAAAGCTTGCCGAGCAGGTCGCAGTCTCGCCGGGTTTCAAACCCTCTTTGCCGGCTTTGCCTTCCTTGACGGATCCATTCACTGAATATTTCCCCGGCGTCAACGATGCCGTGGCTACGGAGGCGGTCGCACCGTTGCCCGTCACGCCACTTCCCGTCCACGAATAAACAGCGTTGAGCTTTGAATCCAACCCTCCCGCCAACGCCGACACAGCCACCGGCTCGCCAGGAAAAACCGAGGCCGGATTCGCCGAGCATGCCAGCGTCACTGGCGGTAGTGGGACGCTCTCCCCAAAATGCGCTGCAAGTCCAAACCCCAGCCGCATATCGTTCTGGGTGTTGGACCTGTTATTGGGCAGCTCATTTCTCACATACTCCGCGTCAAGCAAGCGAATGCCAAAGTGCCTCGAGAAGAGGAAATTCAAACCACCGCCGGCTTCTATTGCAAAAGAACTCGCACTGGAAGTCGCCGCCCCAGGAGCTGGGTAGACCCCATCGAAGCCATGCACCCCGCCAAAGAGTCCTTGACCGAATATCTGCAAACGGCGCGGGTCGGTAGCGGATGCGTGGCCAGTCCACGCGTTCAATATGTACCGCGGGCCGCCTGCGAACTCGATCTTGTTCAAATCCACTCCCGGCGTTGCGTTCCCCGAATGGCCGCCGCTGAAACTGGCGGCCAGGCCAAACCCCTTGAAGAAATTGACCGAACCATCCACGCCTCCGCCCTGCAGCCAGAAGCAGCCGCAAGTGCCGGGCGCCAATTGCGCTTTTTCCGCCGAATACGTCACGCCCAGATCGAACGAAGTCTTTGCGTCATGGGAAGACTGCGCCCACGCGCCGCTGCCGGCCAACAGGCACGCGCTCACAAGGAGAACGCCTCCGCTATTCGATCTACGCATGATTGTTCGTCTCCTCGTGACCTGACCATGAGGGTGAAGCGAGTCCTGCGGACATGTTGTATTTCTTCTCCTATTCCACGGTCAGATTAACAACTGTGGTCTGGGTGTTGGGTCCGCTGACAGCCGTAACCGTCACACTATAGGTGCTCACTGCGTTTCCGAAGAAGCCGCTTGTCGAGCCGCATCCGGTAATCGCGCCGAGTACCGCAAGAGCAAGAAACGCCGCTAACAGCCTGCCTGCATGGGAGAGCCTTGCTGCCGTCCTCCGCACGCGGCGGCCAAACATAAGCGGCAACAGAATGAGAGCTAGCGCGGAGTAGGGCCCGGCGGATCTCCAGGGGCGAGTGCTTCGGTTCAGTTTTGCCTGGCCGCTTGCCGCCAGGCTCAACACGCTGGTGGAGGCGCCCGCGCCCGTCGCAATTGAGGACGGCGTGAATGTAGCCGTCACGGTCGCGGGCAATCCGCTTGCCGACAATGAGACCGGATAGACAAAGGTCGGACTCGCCGGCGTCAAAGAGATGGTGTAATTCGCGGATTGTGAGGGAAGAATCGTCTGCGTCGCGGGCGTCGCGGCAATGGTGAAGTTTGACGAAACTACACTCCCGGTCAATGCGGAAGATGAACTCGAGGCGAAGTCGGTGTTGCCGCTATAAACTGCGACAAAGCTGAATGAACCAACAGCCGGAGCGGCCACGGTCAGCGTCGCGATGCCGCCGTTCAATGTGGCCGGGGTCGAATTCAGAAGCACGGCGCCGTTGAAGAAGCTCACCGTGCCCGTAGGCGTGCCGCTGGTGGTGGACGCGACTGTTGCCGTTAGCGTTAGATTGGTGCCCGAGATGGGCAACGTGCTGCTGGAACTGAGCGTAGTGGTCGTCGGCGCCTGCGCTATCGTCACAGAGCCGGAGCCCGCACCAAGCACCACGGTGTAGTTGCCGGCCGCGGAGCCAGACAGCGTCACGGCAATCGGGTAAACTCCCGGCGCGGAGGTGATGGTCGCCGTGGTCGTGAAGCTTGCCGTTACGTTTCCGCTGTCCTGTGCCAGCACGCCACTCAACGTACCGGTCAGCGCCGGAATCGCCTGGCCATAAAGCAGGCTCACCGGGTTTGCCACCGCGGTCAGCTGTACCGGGGTGATGACCAGAACAAAAACCCCGCTGGTGATGGGTGCATCGTTTGCGTCTCCGGCATAGGAGGCAATGATGTAGTGAATCCCCGCGGCCAGAAGATTTGTGTTCAGAGCGGCAGTATCGCTGGAGAGCGATGCCGAGCCCACAACCGCCGGATTGGCGCCTTCACCATCGTAGAAAGTCACCAGGCCAGTGGCCGTATGCCCGGCATTCGAGAAAGTCGCGGTGAGTGTGCCCGTTCCATAAACGGTACTGGTGGGTCCGGAAATTGCGAGAGACTCATTACCCGAAACCGGCTGGCCTCCAACACCGTTGATGGTGCCGGCAGTAATAATCTGGATGAGATTGTTCTCGGTGTCTGCAAACGCAACCTGCTTGCCCGAAGCAACCAGGCCGAACGGAGTGTCAATCGAGGCGCCGGTTGCGGAGCCTGCATCCCCGCTGTTGCCTTCCGTGCCGTCGCCCGCAATGGTCGTCACGTTGCCTCCGGCGACTTCTCGAATCCGATCGTTGTCGCCGTCAGCTACGTAAACATTACCGGAGGTATCCACGGCAACACCGCGTGGCCGCGCCAACTCGGCGGATGCCACCGGGCCATCGGATGTGAATCCCTTCACGCCTGTCCCGGCAATGGTGGTGATGATGCCCGTGGAAATCGTGACCACGCGCACGCGCTGATTGTGCGTGTCGCCAATGTAGATATTGAAGGAGGCGTCGACCGCGACTCCGTTTGGCGAATCGAGTCCCGCTGCCGGTGCCAATCCGCCGTCGCCGGAGTAAGTCTGCTGACCATTGCCGGCAACCGTGTTGATATTGGCTCCCGTAATCTCACGGATCCGATTGTTGAGCGTGTCCGCGATATAGACATTGCCCTGCGAATCGACTGCGATCGCCGTGGGTGAATCAAGCGTGGCCGAGACAGCCGAGCCGCCGTCGCCGGAAAAACCCGCGACTCCTGTGCCGGCAATGGTGACAATGTTACCCGTCGACGCCTGCACCTCGCGAATGCGATTGTTGTTCGTGTCGGCAATATAAATGTTGCCTGCTGAATCCACCGCAACCCCATCGGGAGAATCCAGCAACGCGCTTGTCGCCGGTCCGCCGTCGCCACCAAAGCCCTGCTCGCCATTGCCCGCGACTGTGCTGATAATGCCGTCCACGTTCACTTCGCGAATGAGGTAGTTGTCCGTATCCGCGATATAGATGTCTCCGGCAGTGTCGAACGCCAGTCCGCCAGGTCTCGATAGCTGTATGTTGATCGCTTCAACACCGGACGACGACGGCCGTGGGTTTGTCTGCCCGTGCGCTCGACCCAGCCGCGCCAGTGCCGCCCGCTGCGCCGCATTCTGCGCATTGGCATACTGCGGCGCAAACAGCAGGACCAGCCCCACGACTGCGCCAAACAGCCCGAAGGTTCGCAGCGTGCGTGTTGGCTTGGCAGGTTGCATCGGATTCATCGTCCCCTCTTCGTTTAGCTGGCTCGCTCGATTCAGGCATTGGAGCCAGATACCCTTCTCATCGCCGGATCGCGTTTCCTGCAGTTAGTCTCTCTGTTACACTCACTCGCTTACCGGCACTGTAGCAACCCCGTTGCAAACCGTCTCCACCCCGCGACCAATTAGCGCACCTGCGATGAATACAAATCCTCTCCAACTTGTTCCGTTTCCGGGGACGCCTCCCGCAGCCATCGAAGCATCCTCGGAAAAATGGAAGGGCTGCCAGGCAGCGGCTGGGTCGTTAACCCAATCCACCACAGATACGGCAAACCAATACAATTACCGGTTGCAAATCCGTGCAAAAGCTCCTTCGCTTGGCCGCGGTACCCCTTCTCGTGAAAAACAACCTCCGCCGGGATACCCGCTTGAAGCGCCGCGGCGTAGGACCACGCAAGTGCCGCCATCTCTTCGGCCGGTTCGTTCGACGAGGGAAACTCCGCTAGTCTCCGCGCTGGACTCATCACCGCCAGGTGTCCTGCCTCGTGCAGCAGGTCGCCAGGGTAAAGAAGCGCATCAGGATCAACCCGCAAACCACAGGCCACCATCTGAATACCGGGAAGAAAGCTGTCGGAAGCTACCGGGCCAAAGTGGACCTTCAGGCCGATCTCCCGCAGAAACGCGAAGATCCTATCCAGCACCTCTTCGCGATCGACCTGGATACCGTTGCTAAGAGCGATGTTCTTCGCCAACCCCGGTTTTGCCCCGGTTCCAATCGCTTGCGGCGATCGCCACTCCATCTCGTAGGAAAGCTCGTCGCTCGATACCCGAAAGAAGCCGATCCGTTCATAAAGCCCCAGTGCGGGATTAGTCTTTAGAACGCGAAGACGAAATGTGACGGACTCCAGCGCGGCCACTTGCTGGATCTGGCGAAGCGCCCAGGTGCCGATGCCGCGATTCCGGTGTTCAGGCAGGATGGACAGGTCGATGCCGCGGTAGCAGTTCGCCTGCCGCTCGATCAGATGTCTTCCAACCGGCGTCCCATCTTCCAGGCAGAGGATGGTGTCGACCGCCGCGGGAAAGTTCTGCGCATACGTCTGTTGCCGTGCGCGGAACTGCATCTCCAGCAACGGTCGAAGTTGCTGTTCCGGCCAGCCAAGGGGGGCTAACTCCTCCGCCTTGCTGGCCGCGAACAGTGTCAACAGCAGCGGTTCGTCCTCCGCCGTGCCCCGTCGCCATG
>JBEKZG010000076.1:0-10423 GCA_049510095.1 Occallatibacter sp. | reverse complement strand
GATGGCCGTGATTTCATTTGGTGACACACCGGTGACCTGGGATGGCTGGCCGCCGACTTTGACGGTGTCCGACAGCCGGAAGCCGAGGCCGTGAATCACAATCGGGCCGCCGGAGGCGGGAAGACGCGAGGGTTGGACAGTGTCGGCGTAGAGGACCCAGCCGTTATAGGCGTAGTCGGGACGGCCGTCGCCTCGCTGGTCGGTGATACCGATGCGGACTACATCGCCGCCGATGGCACTGACCTGGAGGACGCTTTCGCCGGTGGCTTGGCCGGTTAAGGCCATCGTTGCCCGGGCGGGATAGGAGCCGTCAGGTTCGGAGGCGTCCCAAATGCCGATGGCGGGCATGGCTTTGGACTGGCTGGGAGTTCCCGTTTCATTGAGGGCCTGGGTGACGATGGTGAAGGTGCGGTTGCCGCGGACGGGAAAAGTGAACCAGTCGGTTTGGCCGATTTGACTGAGACGGCCACACCAGAAACCGCTGGCGGGCAAAGCGCGCGGGGCGGCCTGGGAGCCGATTGTGTCTTCGTAGCCACCCTCGGCTGAATCGGGCACGGTGACGGTGAGGGTTTGCGCACTGCCGGCTGACATTGAGGGGACTGAGATGGAGGGCAGAGTGCCGGATGGGGTTACCTGGCCGTCGATGTAGGGGCCGACCGCGGCGGTGAGGATGTAGAGCGGATTAATGGACTCAAATGTGACCTGATAGTCGGCGGTGGTGACGCCGGGAGGGAGCGGGATTCCGCTGAGGTCGAAGAAACCTTGCAGAGTGAAGTCGTCGGACCCCCACATGGTGAGCGGATTGCCGTTTGAATCGCCGAAGCCGGTGATGAGATTGCCGTGGTTGCCGTTGAAGGATGCGCCGGATACGTAGGTGACTGTGTACTGGTAGAGTGGATTGCCGTTGGCGTCGAGCGGGCGGGCGACAACGTTGACGCCAGCCATGCCGACTCCGGTGAGGAAGGTGACGGTTCCCTGAATGGAGACGGTGTTGGAGGCAGTGATCTGTTTGCCGGGGAAGGCGGCTAGATTCTGCGCGGTGACGGGATAGATGCGGTTGAGGGCGGCGATGTCGTCATAGGCGAGCTGCGCGGGATTGGGGAGGCAAGCGCCGCCGAGAGGGCCGCATAGGCCGCTGAGGGGCTGCATCACGGGCCAGCCTGCGGTGCCGCCGGGTTCGCCGTTTTGGGCCGCGCCGGGGTTCACTTGCGAATAGTCCAGGCCCAGGACGCGGCCGAAGGCGCGCTCCAGCTCGAAGCTCATCATCTGACGGGTGCCGGGGTTGGTGGCGCAGAGTCCGTTGAGGAGGATGATGGCGTGGGCGATGGTGGCGTCGGGGTTGACGCTGTCGATCCACACCCAGACGCCGTTTTTCTGGCAATTGGCGGGTTCGCTGGATTCGGGTCCGAAGAGGGCTCTGGTGAGCGAGCCGTCGGCGTCGTAGATGATTCCCAGCGGATAGGCTACGGCGGAGGGGGCGACGTCGGCGGGTTGCGTGATCTGAGCAGCCTGGGTTAGCTGCTCGCTGGTCACCGTGAAATTTGCTGCGCCGAGCACGAGATTTGCGCTGCTTACGTCTTCATTCAGTTGGCCCTTGTCAGTGAGGGTGACCGCGGCGGTGGGGACATCCGACCAGAGAGCGGCTGCGGCATCGACCATGGCTGTGGCCTGCTTGTTGGAGACGGAGGCGTTCAGCGGGCCCTGGTCGACGTAGTAGTTGAGCTGGCCGCCGGCCCAATGAATGGGCTGGCCGACGACATCGGGATTGAAGCATGTGGTACCGGCTACGTATTTAGGGCCTCCGGCGAGGGCTTCGGTTGGAGCCAGAAGGATGGTAAGAACGAGAAAGGAAAGCGCCGGAATCGACGGAGTTTTTGCGCGGGGATGGGCAGAGATGGGTGTGGGCACTGGGACCCTCCAGACGGCTGTTTACCGGCATGTGAGGGTCCACTAATAATTGGGTGGACTTAGAGAGTTCTAAGAATGACTCATGATTTGAGTTGGAGTCAGATTTCGGGATAGAAGCTGAAGAATGCGTCGAGGCTGCGCTTGAGCTGGGCTTCAATTTCTTCGCGGGAACCTTCGATCAAGTGCATGGTGACGTGGGCCTGGTGACCGTTTGCCAGTTTGAGGGTTGCATCCTGGATTTCAGTGACTTCGCCCTCGGGGAGGAGCCGCATTCCGTAGATCAGAGTCAGATTCGCCATGAGAAACATCTTAGACTTAACGAGTAAACCTGAGCTCGAAAAGGGTGAAAACCCGAGTTGAGCAGCTAGAATCGACACGGGAAACTTTATGACAGAGACTCGCGATACCGTTATTCTGGGGTCCGGTTGTGCCGGGCTTACGGCGGCGATTTATACCGCACGCGCTGGACTGAAACCACTGGTACTGGAAGGCCACGAGCCGGGAGGACAGCTCTCGATTACTACGCTGGTGGAGAATTTTCCCGGCTGGCCGGAGGGGATTCAAGGGCCCGAGCTGATCGACAACATGAAGAAGCAGGCGCAGCGATTTGGGGCCAATTTTCAGTTGGCGCATTTGAATTCTGTCGATTTGAAGACCGATCCGATCCGGCTCCAGACTTCGGTAGGGGAGATCTGCACGCGGACGCTGATTGTGGCATCGGGCGCGAGTGCGCGGTGGCTGGGATTGGAAAGCGAACAGGCGTTGATTGGGCATGGCGTTTCGAGCTGCGCGACGTGCGATGGATTTTTCTTCCGCGGCAAGGAAATTGCGGTGGTGGGCGGGGGCGATTCGGCGATGGAAGAGGCGCTGTTTCTGACTCGCTTTGCGACCAAGGTTACACTTCTGCACCGGCGGGACAGTTTCAGGGCGTCGAAGATTATGCTGGAGCGGGCGATTGCGCATCCGAATATCGAGTTGCGCACCAACACCGTGGTGGAAGAGGTGCTGGGCGTGGAAGAGAAGGATGTGAAGGGGCTGCGGCTGAAGGATGTGACGAGCGGGAACGTGAGCGAATTGCCGGTAAGGGGGCTGTTTCTGGGGATTGGGCACGAGCCGAATGCGAAGATGTTTGAGGGGCAGATCGATCTGGACGAGGACGGATACATCAAGACGACCGCCAACGTGCTGGTGACGCGCAACGGGGTGGTGGTGCCGGGCGTGTATGCGTGCGGGGATGTGCAGGACCGGCGATACCGGCAAGCGATTACGGCGGCGGGGTCGGGATGCATGGCTGCGCTGGAAGCGGAAAAGTTCTTAGAAGCGCGCGGGCACTAAGCACCTGGCACCTGCGGTGCGGCCATCCGGCACCTGCGGTGCGGCAGACGCTCGCGGGAGGCTCGCAGGAGTGTATTGGCTGATCCTTGCTATAGAAAAAACGCAGAGATGGACTTGACTGCATAGGGCGGGATGAGTGATGGAACGAGGGCGACATGGCTCCGATTTTTCCCGGACGATACACTGCGCTGAGCGATGAGCCCTTTGTTGTTTTTCTGATCGGCTTTCGTGTGAACCGTTGGTTGTCGCTGCGGAGTTGGACACGCATGGCCGCCGCCATGCCACGGATGATTGCCGAACTCAGGCGCAATCCGGAGCTTGGCCTTATGCACGCGCAATATTTTGTGTACTGGCGCGGTGCGGGCGTGATGCAGTATTGGCGCAGCTTTGAACTGCTTCATGCTTACGCGCATGCGCGGGATGCGCAACATCTTCCCGCGTGGGCGGAATTCAACCGGCTGGTAAGCAGCACTGGTGCGGTAGGAATCTGGCATGAGACATACAAGGTTACGCCCGGCCAATATGAGAGCATCTACACGAATATGCCGCAATTCGGACTGGGGAGCGCTGCGAAGCATGTGCCGGTGACAGGCCGGCTGGAGGACGCACGCTCGCGGATGGAAAGACCCGCGGAACGGCAAGCGAAACCGGATCAGAATTTGTGAAAGATGAAGAAGGCGGCGGCGACCAGGCAGAGCCCGGCCGCGGCGTGATTCCAGCGCAAGTGGGAGCCGAAGTAGAAGGTGGTGAAGACGCCGAAGACTACGAGTGTGATGATCTCCTGAATCACCTTGAGTTGCACGGGGGAAAAGCGCTCGGCGCCGATGCGGTTGGCGGGGACCTGGAAGCAGTATTCAAAGAAAGCAATGCACCAGCTTACGATGATGACCTTCCAGAGCACTTCGTTTCGGAACTTCAGGTGGCCGTACCAGGCAATGGTCATGAAGATGTTGGAGACGATGAGAAGAATAACTGTCCACATGAGCGGTTTGACGCGGGGAGAAGAGGCCGGGTTGCAGATGAGCGTCAGGCTGCGTCCCCGGAGTGTACGGTAAAGCGATGATAGAGTTAGCCGAGAGATTGGAACGATTGGAAGGGGCGATTGCGGACGCGTGCAGGAGGGCGGGGCGCGCGCGCGGGGACGTGGAGTTGATGGCGGTTTCAAAGACGTATCCGGCTGCGACGGTGATTGAGGCGGCGGAATTGGGGCTCAGGCTGTTTGGCGAGAGCCGCGTGCAGGAGTTCAGCGCAAAGGCTGAGGAGTTGGCGGGCTGGCGGGCCGAGGGGAGCAACGCTGCCGCGGGCGAGCCGATTCTGGTGCATCTGATTGGACATTTGCAATCGAACAAAGCGGCGAAGGCGGCGGAGTTGTTTGACGCGGTAGATTCGGTGGATTCTGTGCGGCTGGCGGAGCGGCTGAATGAGGCGGCAGGTAAGTTGGGAAAACGGCTGCCGGTGCTAATCGAGGTGAAGCTTAGCCCGGAGGAGACGAAGGATGGGTTGGATCCTGAGTCGGCTGAGGCCGCGGAGTTATTGAAGCGACTGCCGGATTTGCATCATTTGCACGCGCGGGGATTGATGACGATTGCGCCGTGGGGCGTGGCTGAGGATGTGACGCGGGCTTGCTTCCGGAGTTTGCGGGAATGGCGGGATAAGTGGGCTGCCGGGCATCCGAAGTTAGATTTGAGTGTACTTTCGATGGGGATGAGCGGGGATTTTGCGCTGGCGATTGAAGAGGGCGCTACACGGATTCGGGTGGGGACGGCGCTGTTTGGGAAGCGGGTGCCGTGGACGGGATCGCCGGAATGAGTGTCGGATTTGTTCGAGAGACTGCCGGCGGGGTGACGCTTGCCGTGCGCGCGCAGCCGGGGGCGAAGAAGACGGCGATTATCGGGGTTTACGGCGAAGGTGCGTCGGCGCAGTTGAAGATTGCGGTGCAGGCTCCGCCAGTGGAAGGTAAGGCTAACGCCGCACTCATCGACTTCCTCGCCGAGCTTTTCGGCCTCCCCCGCAATCGCGTCGAGCTCGTCTCCGGCGAGTTCAATCGCAGTAAGGTCTTCCTGCTGCATGGCCTCACGCGCAACGAAACTGATGGGCTTTTTGCAGACTGGTTTCCCACGGTCTGACTCGTCACTTACCGTGCAGATTGCCTTCCGTTATACTCTGAGCGATCCATTTGTAAGGGGTATTCCGTGTACCGAACGAGTTCTTGTTTTCGGCTGCTGACCGCGCTCGCAGTGGCAGTTTTCGCGGTTCCGGTGCCGGGCCAGTCCAGCTATTTTCCGATCGAGGGCTACATCAATGTGCTTCGATCGCCGACGGGCTTCGAGGTGGGTGGGCGCTGGTTTGCGGTCACCGGAGCAACTGCCTTTGGCGTGATGGGGTCGAAATCCGCCTCTCCCGAGAGCCCGCTGCGCAGTACTCTTCGGATTGGCGTGTATGTGCAGGTAGAGGGTAGAGATGAGGGTCCGATCAAGCCATTCATTGCCCAGACGGTCATGATTCGCGATGACTGGGACCAGAAGATCGGCGGCGTGGGTGTGATTACACGAGTTGTTGCGCCCGGCCCCACGGCGGTATTTGAGGCGGACGGCTACTTTGTGCGGGTTACGGCGTCCACGCGGGTTGCCTTTCTAGGGGGGCTCAGCTCGCTCGACGATGTCTCCGAGAATACGTGGCTGCAATTCAGCGGCAGGCGGGGCAAGGACGGGATTCTCGAAGCGAGCAAGGCGCAGTTTTTTCCCGCCAAACCCACGAAATTCAAAGCCGTGAAGGGCCTTGAGATTGCCACTGTGAAAGCACGCTCGGCGGGCGCCAAAGACGGTACCGCGACAAGCGAGGCCGCGGGCACCCCAGCCACCCTGACCGATGGCGTGGCATTGCAGCAGGACGAGCAGGTGAAGATTGGGCTGGGCCGCTGGCATACGGTGCCCGCAGATCAGCCGCTGCAAGAGCGCTTGCACCGCATTGGGATGGCGCTGGTGCCCGCCTATCAGAGGGCATTGCCTGACGACGACCCGTCGAAGATCCATTTTCGTTTTTTCGCGGTGGATAACAGCAAGGAACGGGGAGCGGTGTGCCTGCTGGATGGGGCAGTGCTGGTGTCTAAACAGACGATTGAGCGACTGAGCAACAACGACGAGTTAGCTGCTGTGGTTGCGGACGGGGTTGCGTGCAACTTGCAGAGGCAGGCTGCGCGCACAGTGGTGGTCATGCGCACCGAACTGGGCGTCGATCTTGCTCTCGATATCGCCGGTGCGTTTGTGCCGGGAGTGGGGTTGGCGAGGGTTGGCCTTGGCGTGGGCAGGGGCGATGAGGAAGAGGCTATGGAGGAGGAGCGGCTTCGTCTGGCACTTATGCTGATGCAGGATGCCGGCTACGATCCATGGCAGGCACCTGAAGCCTGGCGCTTTCTGGAACCTAAGAAGCTTCCGGCGAAACTTGCCTCGCTGAAGTATCCGGATTCGAGCTGCTATCAGATCGGGATATTGAACCTGCAGTATGCGCGGAAATAGCGAGTTAGCGGCCGTGGTGTGCGAAGGCGGCGGCGAGGGCTTCTTCGGGCTCGGGGCGGACGCGGAAGTCGGCGTGGGCTTCGGCGAAGGCGATGCGGCCATCGCGATTGATGACATAGGTAGCTGGGAGCGGCAGGCGCCAGCTCTTTTCTCCGTTGACGAAGGGGATGTTGACGAGGATGGAGAGATAGTAGGCGCGGTGGTACTCGGGCACTGTGTAGACGAGGCCGAATTTTTCGGCCACGGCGTTGCCGGGGTCGGAGAGCACGGGGAAGGGCAGACCGTGCTGGCCGGCCATGAAGTCGCTCTGGCGCTCGATCTGCGGGCCAATTGCGACCAATAAACCTTCGCGCTCGCGGACGGTGCCGTAGAGGTTGCGCCAGGCCTCGAGTTCCGTGACGCAATAAGAGCACCAGCGGCCGCGGAAGAAATTGATGACCAGGGGGCCGAGGGCTAGCAGATCGGCGCTGCGGACCAGGCGGCCGGTGGCGTCTTTGAGGGCGAATTCGGGGGCGATGGCGCCTACGGGGAGGATTCTTTCTTCAATGCCGGAGGCGAAGAGTTCGGCGACTGCGCGTTCGCCTACCGCGAGGCGTTCCGCCTGGACTAGCTGGCGGGTGTTGGCGGTGATCTCGTCTAGTTGGTCCTGGAGGGTGGTGGTCATGATGTGCAAGTCCCTTCGGACCTGTTTCCATTGTGCACTAATGGGAGTGACTTTTCAGCAACGCCTGCGTGGGAGCGCCGTGGCTTGTTGCCGGAAACGTCGCCGATGACGCAGAAATTGTCTACCTGTTAACGCATGAGTATCCCCACCCCCACCCCATCTCTGCAAATAACTACTTTGCAATTAATGGTTTGCGAGAGAGTAGCGGCTGCAAATTCTTGATTGCAAAGTAGTTATTTGCAGAATCTAGACAGCAAAGGAGTTAGGACGCGATTCCGGAGGGTCGCAGTCGCCGGAGGTTCTCGCCGGGTTTACTGTGAGTGGTCTACACTCGACTCTATTTCCTATTGTGCGACGCGGGCACTTAATTATCTGCAAAAGGGGAAGATGGGAGCGCTTCTCTTTCTGGTCTGGCCGTTGCCAACCGTTTGGATTTTGGGTTGTGCAGGCGTTGTTGGGTTGGACGAGGGGATCCCGTCGGGTTAGTCCACGGAGCGGCGCGGCATCACGCGCCAGGACCGAAGTTTGAGAATTCATATTCCTTTCTTCCATTCTCATCGACCTCAAGCCAGAGTTTGTGGTGAATGAGAACCTTCGCCTTCATGACTTGAAGATCAGATGTGGACATCGGGCTTCTGCTGCACACAATGAGCCCGGCGACTTTGGTTGAGAATGGAGGATAGGAGCGCCAAAATGGTAGTGTGGCGATGATTTGATCTCTGGCGTGGTAGACATCGGCACCCTTCAATTCAACAATCACGTCGATCACTTGCGGTTTCGACACGATGTAATCGGCTCTTAGTCCAGAGCCCCTGATCAGGCAGTCATCCACTCTGACTTTCTTGATGGAAACTCGTTCGGGGTTTAGGAATACGGCTTTGCGCCCGTTCTCTTCAACCTTTGGCTTAGTATCGCGTACGGTTTGAATACAATTCGTGGGGGACGGACTACGCTTCGACATAGCCAATCCTCAAGAGTTCGTCGAATTGGCTGCCGATTTCGTTGGAAACCCCATCCAGGTAATTGCCGTTGATCAGCCCTGTCTCCCCGTCCATGATGGGTTCGAGATTGCCGTCGTGGATGCAATACGCCTTGAAGTCGCTGGGCTTAATCCAATAGCGTTCGTCGATGAGCTTCGCGACCTCGCCTTTCGCATCGGGCTTTGTTGCCGCCACCTGCCAGGCCTCTAGCAGGTTGTTGAAGGAAGAAAGGATGTAGGGGCTGTGGGTGGTGATGGTGAATGAAAAACCGAGCCTTGGCTCGTTCGAAATCCATGTGAAGAGGCGCATCAAGTCGTATTGTGTCTTCGGGAAGATGCTTAACTCCGGCTCCTCTACGAAGATGGGGCCGAGAATGGGAGTTTGCGGTTGCAACGCCAGGAGCGGGTTCCTGGACACGGCGGACACAAGGTTCGCCAAGGGATTCAGTATCGGGAGAAGTTCCAGTGTTCCAGATGAAAGTAGTTGAAGAGGAAGATTGCGCCCGTCGGGATTCGGTTGAAAGAGGGGAACGCTGCCTTCGCGAATCACCTTTCCGCCGAGAATGTATTCGGCAATGTTGAGGAATTGCGGGAGAAGATCGCTCTGAGGGACTGAGGACTCAATCATTGCCTTATAGAGAAAATCCATTTCAGCGGAAAATCTCTGCGTGATCCAATCAAGATTCTTTTCAGAGGCCGAGGCAAAGCCCTTGTTGGGTGTCGAAAAAAAAGCGCGGCCCGTCGGTATATATATGGAGCCCTCAGGTTGGATCGGTATATCTGGCAACCATTCGCCGCTCTTGATGGATGAAATCACTGGCTTGGCAGAACCTTCTTCTAGGTGAGACTCAATCCACTGGGCGTATTTTTCAGGGAAATCCCTTTGAAACTCGAAGGCGGGATAGCGACCAGATTTTACTTTTTGGACAGAGAAGCTATACATTTCCGTTTCATAGGATAAGTTGAATTCTTGTCCAGTCCACGCGACTTCCGGGAAATAATTGAGAAACTCTTGTTGAACAATTTCGATACATTTGGGAAACGGCATTCGTAACAGAAGGGCGCCGGTCGCAATTTCCTGCAATCTTTGGATGAAAAAAAAGGAGAGCTTGCACAAGAGGCTTTTACCGCTTGCCTGCGGGCCGATGAGGACGGTGATTTTGCCGAACTCTAGCTCGGCTTCTTTAATTACTGAGAAGTTCTTGACTGTCAGCTTGCGCATTACGTCCTCCTTTCTTCCCCTAAGAGCAACTGCAGATCCTTCGACTCCCTTCGGTCGCTCAGGATGACAGCTCGTTATTGATCACTCCTGATGAACAGCCTTCAGTTGGATGTTTTCCTTCGCCCCTACGGGGCTTGAATCCTTTTTGGGGGCCTTACCCAGGACTGCGCTTCGCTTATCCTGGGCTAACTTCCCTCCTCCCTCCGGGAGGCAATGCCACCTGTTGATCTTTGGCCGTAACGTGCTGGTGCGCGCCAAAATGCTCAGGATGACGGCTCGTTATTGATCCCTGAGGATCACAGACTGATTATGCGGCCCAACGCGGCATTTGGGTAAATCTTAACGCCCGAAGCGTTGTTTGGGGTTCATGCCCATGCCGCTTAGGCCGCCGCGCATCATGTTTTTCATCATGCCGCCTTTGCCCATTTGCTTGAACATTTTGGCCATCTGGGCGTATTGGCGGAGTAACTGGTTTACGTCCTGAACAGTGGTGCCGCTGCCGTTGGCTATGCGCTTGCGGCGGCTGCCACTGATGATTTCGTGGTTGCGGCGCTCCTTGGGCGTCATGGAATTGATGATGGCTTCGAGGCGCGTGAACTGTTTTTCGTCGACATTCTTAGAGGCTTCCGCCATGCCAGCGAAGGGGCCTACGGACGGGAGCATTTTTAAGATGCTCTCCATGGAACCCATCTTCTTGATCTGGCGGAGCTGGTCGCGGAAATCTTCTAACGTGAAGCCGTCGCCGAGGAGGGCCTTCTTGGCGAACTCTTCCGACTTTTTGCGGTCGAGGGTGGATTCGG
>JBEKZG010000075.1:0-10449 GCA_049510095.1 Occallatibacter sp. | reverse complement strand
TATGTGGCAGCAGCCCCTGGCCATAGCATCCATCCCCTATGGCTATCTTGCCGGACGCCCAAACGGCCTTTGGTGCATCGGGGATCAGGCAGCTGTCATTCCCTCATTCACCGGCGATGGCATGTCGATCGCTCTGCACAGCGCAGCCCTCGCCGCACAAATGTTTCTTGACGGCAAAAGCAGCCGCCAATATCACCGCACGCTCCACCAGCATCTCCATCGCGGCATGTCTCTGGCTACTCTACTTTCGCGGGCAATGGTAACAAGGCCCGGCCGCACTCTCGCGCCCGTCGCCCTTTCGCTCTTTCCCAACGCAATGCGATGGATCGCCAGCTCAACCAGAATCCCGGAGCAGTCGATGCCCGCTAAACAGCACGTATAAGCCACTGCCGTCGCGGGTCAGCCGCTCGGCTCACTGCTTCTCAAACTCCAGCACCGTCGGACCCATCTGCGCCGCGCACTCCCCAGCCGCCAGATGGCCGCAACCGGGATAGACTTCCATTTTCGATTGCGGAACCAGTGCATGAATCTTCTCGCCCTGGCGCAACGGCGTAACGTGGTCTTCCGCGCCCCACACAATCAGCACAGGCATCTTCAACTGCCCCACAATGCCATCCGTCCGGTCGGCTCCGGTCAGCGCCCTTTCGAACGCGCGATGAATAATCCACGCATTCTCCTTTGAAATACGCAGAATGTCGCGCGCAATGAATCCGGGAATCTTCTGAGGATGGGGTGACACCAGCGCCACCAACTGGTCGAGCTCTTCCGGCGTTGTAGGCGTGAACAGCCGCGTATCCCACGTCGGCTTCTCGAAAATTCCGGCGCTGTCGAACAGCATCAGCCGCCGCACCCGTTCCGGATGTTCCACTCCGATCCGCTGCGCAATCCAGCCGCCCATCGACCAGCCGCCCAGATCCACCTGCTTCAACCCCAGCGCGTCCATGAAACCCATCACAATAGCTGTCTCATCCGGCACGGAATAGGAGAAATTCGCCGGCTTTTCGCTGCGCCCATAACCGGGTAGATCGGGCATATAGACACGGAACCCGGCCTTGGTGAGCCACGGCGCAAGTTTTAGCCAGTCCTCAGCACGCCCACCCAACCCATGAACCAGCACAACCACCGGCCCGCTCGCCGGCCCCTCCGCAAGATAATGAACGTGATAACCATCAACCATCGCCGTGCGGCTCTCAACCCCAGCAAAGTACTCCTGCGCGTACATCAGCCCCATAAAGTAGCTCACCGGTCGCAACCAAAACCCGATCGCCACAATCGCCGCCAGCGCAATCAGGCCGCCCGCAATCCACAACAGCCTTCGTATCAGCTTCATTGCCCCTCCCGCTTCTCAGCCTCCAGAACCCGCGCCCGCTGCCAGCCCATCTCCATCACCCGCGCAGTCTCTGGGTCCAGCCGCAACACATTATGGCTAGTCCACTCCGCCCGCTCCACCCATCGCACCGCATCCGCATCGGTAGCTGCCTGCAACGCGCCGCCCACCACGCGGCACAGGTAGTCCGCAATCACGTAGTGGTACCGAACCCGATCGCCTTCCCAATGAATGCGGTCCAGAAGCTCAACCAATTCCACCGGCTTAACCGTCAGCCCGGTCTCTTCCCTAACCTCGCGAACCACACCTGCCAGCAGCGTCTCGCCCACCTCAACCAGGCCTCCGGGCAGCGACCACTCCCCACGCAACGGCTCAGTTCCGCGCCGCACCAGCAGCACCCGGCCTTCATGCACAATCACCGCACCCACGCCCGCCAGCGGAGCCTCGGGAAACTCTCTTTGCATCATCTTCCCCTGAACACCTGAACCCTATACCATAGCGCGCTGGCCGTCTCAGCGCACGCCCCGGAACATCCGCGCCAGGGCAATCGCATGAATCCAATTTTCTGGTCAGACAGGTTCCGCTGTCTCTTGCGCTGGAGGCGCAAAGGATGTTAGCCCCGCGCTTCAGCGTGGGGAAAGGGCCAATGATGACAGGTCAGCCCCGTAGGGGCGGCGCAAAACGGCAAATTTGTCATCGAGACAACGTTCGTGCGCACGCCCCGGAACATCCCCGCGCCATCGAATTCCCCGGCCCCGCACCTTTCCCGCCGTTCTATCATCGAACTAGCTGGGTAATCATTATGTCGGAATTCTCTTTGCGTATCGATGGAATGCACTGCGGCGCCTGCATTCGCCGCGTCAGTCAGGCGCTCGCCTCGGCTGAAGGGGTCAAGGTGCAGGAAGTGCGAATTGGTGCCGCCCGGCTCTCTTTCGCCGAGGATCCCGCCCCGGTCGATCTCGCAATTGCCGCTCTGGCCAAGGCCGGCTACTCCGCCAGGCTGGAAGACTAAGTGGCCTCGCCTGCATCTGAGTCGCTCACCCTCCCGGTGATCGGCATGACTTGCGCCTCCTGCCAGCATCACATAGAAGACGCGTTACGCTCGACGGCCGGTGTCGAATCCGCGCACGTCGACCTCATCGCCAATCGCGCCAGCGTAGTCTTTGATCCAGCCATTGCCGCGCCCCAGGCGTTAGTCGATGCCATCCGGGAAGCCGGTTATGATGCCGTGCTTCCCCGCCCAAGCGATTCTCCGTCAGGCCCCCACGGCCATGCAGCGGAGGCCGCAGGTAAAGCCTATGTGACGTTAGCCGCCGGCGCCGCAGCCATGCTGCTCGCCATGCCCCTCGCCAGTCCCATGGGCGCGCTCGATCATGCCTTGATGCGCGTCTTGCCATGGCTCTATATGCTGCCGCAAGATCCGCTCCGCTGGTTCCTGCTGGTCTTAACGGCAATCGTCATGTCCTGGGCAGGTCGCGGCATCTACGTAAGCGCAGTCAGCGCCCTCCGTCACGGCACAACCAACATGAACACGCTGGTATCCCTGGGCACTGGCGTGGCCTTTGTCTACTCCGCCTTTGCCACAGTCTGGCCCGCGGACAACCGCCAGGTCTATTTCGACGCCGTGCTCCTCATCGTCGGATTTCTCCTCCTCGGCAAATCCCTTGAAGCTCGCGCTAAACGCCGCGCCCTTGCCGCACTTGATTCGCTCTCACGTCTCCGCCCTGCCACTGCCCGTCGTGTTCATGGCGGTGTCCAGACAGTTGTACCCCTCGGCGAAGTCCAGCCCGGCGACAGCATCCTCGTCCTCCCCGGCGAACGTTTCCCGGTAGACGCAACCATTCTCGAAGGCCGCACCACCGTTGATGAATCCATGCTCACCGGCGAACCCACGCCGCTCGATCGTCAACCCGGCAGCCGCGTCCTCGCCGGCTCGCTCAATTACGATGGAGCCGTCACCTGCCGCGCTGAGTCGCTCGGCGAGGCAACTGTCCTTGCGCAAATCACCCGCATGGTCCAGCAGGCTCAAGGCTCCCGCGCGCCCATGGAGCGCCTGGCCGATCGAGCCAGTTCCATCTTCGTTCCCATCGTTCTCGGCCTTGCGGTCCTCACATTCCTCATCTGGCTCTTGGCTGCCAATTCGCTGTCGCTGGCCGTTGCTAGCACGGTCGCGGTCCTGGTGATCGCCTGCCCTTGCGCGATGGGGCTCGCCGTCCCCGCGGCGCTCACCGTCGCCGTCGGTCGCGGCGCGCAGCTTGGCGTCCTCTTCAAAGGCGGGGAGGCGCTCGAACGGCTCTCCCACCTCGACGCAGTCGTATTGGACAAAACCGGAACCCTCACAGTGGGCCGCCCCGTCCTGAACGGCATTCACGCGTTGGCTGGCCACTCTGAAGATGACCTCCTCCGCATCGCCGCCGCTGCCGAGGAGAAGTCGAACCATCCGCTGGCCCACGCGGTGCTGGATGCTTCCAAGGCGCGTGGTCTCGTTTGGAAACCCGCCGAAGACGTTCAAATTATGCCCGGACGCGGCCTTACCGCAAAGGTGGAAGGACACGACTGCCTGTTGGGAAATGAAGTCCTCTTCAAAGAATTTTCCATCCCCCTGCCCGACGCCATTTCCCCGCCCGAACCCGGTGTGACCCGCCTATGGATGGCTTTGGATAGCATTCCCGCAGGCTGCTTCGATGCCCGCGACGCACTCCGCCCCGATGCAGCCGAAGCGATTGCCGCACTGCGCCACGCAGGACTCCGCGTCCTCATGCTCACCGGCGACTCAGCCGAAGCCGCCGCTCCCATCGCTCGGCAGGCCGGAATCACCGAGGTCGAATCCGGCCTCGACCCCGCCGGCAAACTGGCCCGCATTCGCGCCCTCCTGCAAACTGGTCTGCGTGTCGCCATGGTCGGCGATGGCATCAACGACGCCGCCGCTCTGGCCCAGGCCGATGCCGGAATCGCCATGGGCACAGGCGCAGACCTCGCCCAGGAAGCCGGCGACGTGCTGCTCCTCCGCGCCCAGCCCTCCGCCATCCCCCAGGCCCTCAGTCTCGCCCGCCAGACCCTCCGCATCATGCGCCAGAATCTCGTCTGGGCCGCTGCCTATAACCTGATCGGCATTCCCATAGCCGCCGGCGCGCTTTACCCTGGGCTTCACATCCTGCTCAGCCCCTGGATGGCCGCGGCCGCCATGGCCCTAAGCTCCATCTGCGTCCTCGCCAACAGCCTCCGCCTCCGCGGCTGGCGGGATTAAGACCAATGTTTCCGGCTGCCACGCTCCAAATGTCTACTTCTTACCTCCCCGTCCCGTTCTAATTCCTTGATGCGAGAGAGTCCTTTTCCAGTGCGGTAGAATTCGGCGTCCGATTTGCAAATCATTACCGCCCGGAAGCGCAGAATGAAGACATGTATAACCCAACGCCAACCAATTGCGCACCCAAAAGCACTGCCGGAAACGCGTACCCCCCACCCCCCTCCCCCTGTAAATGAACCGAATTGAGGGCACTGATTCAACGTAAGTTATTTGTAATAAGTCACATGCAAAACAATCTGATTGGCAAATAAGTGGACAAAAAAGCCCATATCAGGGCACATTTGCCCCATTTTGGGGTGTTTTTGGGCCAAATTCGCACAGAAATCGTCAAATTCCTGCTGCTGACCGTCAACTCACCTATCAGGACGGCGGAAGCCTCACCCAAGCACGATAAACTTAAAAGCGAGCCACTTTGTGCGCATCCTCACTCGTTACATCCTCGGCGAAATTCTCTCCCATACGCTCATCGGTTGCGCGCTCTTTACCTTCATTCTCTTCATGCGCGACCTGCCTCACATCCTTGAGGTAGTGGTCCGCAACAGCTCCACATTCGCCAATGCGATGGAGATTCTGCTCTTCATGCTGCCCAACACCTTCAAGGTCACCATCCCCATGGCGGTCCTTGTCGGCGTCTTGCTGGGGCTCAGCCGCCTGGCCTCTGACAGCGAGATCGTCGCCATGCGCGCCTCCGGTCTGGGCATCGGCTACTTCGTCCGTGTCGCTTCCATCGTCGCCATTGCCGGCACCCTCGTCGGACTGGCCAACTCCATCTGGGTCGCCCCGCGCGCCAATCAGGCCATCCTCGAGATGCAGCAGGCGCTTGAAACCTCGCAGGCCTCCTACGAAATTCAGCCCCGCGTCTTCTATGAGGACTTCAAAAACACCGTCCTCTACGTGCAAAATGTGCTCGCTGGCACGGGCGCCTCCAACTGGCGTCAGGTCTTCATGGTCGACGTCACCGACCCAGCCAATCCAATCGTCACAACGGCCGCCTCCGCCACCGTTGTCAACGACAGCTCGCAGGGACTAATGATGCGGCTGCGCGACGGATCGCGACATGAAGCCAAGCCGGGCGAGCCGCTACAATACGATATCTCCAGGTTCGACACTACCGACCTTCCACTGACTTTGAGCCAGCAGAGCACCGTGCAGCTTGGGCGTATGGATACTTTCATCTACGCACTCCCCCTTGACAAGTTGCTCGAGCGCACGCACGGCCCCGACCCCAATCATTACCTCATTGAGCTGCACAATCGCTTCGCCTATCCAGTGGCCTGCCTGGTTCTGATGCTCGTGGGCGTTCCCTTGGGCGTTGCCTCGCGACGCGGCGGAAAAAGCTCAGCCTGGGTTTTCACCATCGCCCTGGTCGTCGTCTATTACTCGCTGTCGCTTATCGGCACCGCTCTCGGGCGTCAGGATAAGATTCCCGTCTTCGCCGCCGTATGGCTTGCCAACACCCTCTTTGCCGCCGCCGGCCTGTTTTTACTGTGGCAAATGGCCAGCGGTGGCCGCGTACTCAGCGCGATCACCAGTTGGACTGTACGGACTCCCAAACCGGAACCCGCTCTCGTCGCCAAACCCGCCAAGTCCAACGGCGCTGCACTCTCCGGCTTCCTTCGCCGCCTTCAGCCCCGTGCCCAGCGCGCCAAGTCGCGCGGTGTATTTCCGCGCATATTGGACGAATACGTCGTGCGCGAGTTCCTCAAGACGTTCCTTCTGGTACTCACCGGTTTTGTCGTCCTCATGCTCGTCTTCACCTTCTTTGACCTGGTCGGCGACATCCTGCGCAACCACCCTGCCATGACCACAGTCGGCGATTATCTCGTCAACCTTACGCCCGATATGCTCTACCGCACTGCCCCGCTCGCGGTCTTGATCGCCGTCCTCGTCACCTTCGGCGTGCTCAATCGAAACAGTGAGCTCATCGCCATGAAGGCCACCGGGATCAGTCTTTACCGGCTGGTGGTCCCCATCGTTGCCATCGCCGCCATCATTGCCGTCAGCCTCTTCCTCTTCGACGATTACTATCTGCCCCAGGCCAATCGCCGCCAGGAGGCGGACCGCAACATCATCAAAGGCCGTCCTCCGCAAACCGTCCTGAATCCGGAGCAGAAGTGGATCTTCGGGGCGCCGCGCCCCGGCGAACCCGCACGCATCTTCTACTACCAGTTCCCCTTCGATCCCGACCGCAACGAGTTCGCCAACCTATCCATCTTCGAGTTCGACCCCTCTACCTTCGCGCTCTCGCGGCGCATCTTTGCCTCCCGCGTCTACTGGGATCAGAAATCCGCGTCCTGGCGTTTCGAGAACGGTTGGCAGCGGGATTTCCAGGGCTCCAGCGTGGCCGAAAACTGGGGATATCGAGAATTCAAACAGACCTCCTTCGCTGAAATCCATGAAGATCCTGGCTACTTCACCAAGGAAAAAAAGCAGGCCCAGGAAATGAACTTCGGCCAGCTCGACCACTACATCAAGGACCTGAGCCAGAGCGGATTCGACACCATGCGCCTCCGTGTTGCCCTCTGGCACAAGCTCGCCTGGCCGCTCGTGACCGTCGTCATGGCCGTGCTGGCAATCCCCTTCGCGCTTTCCATGGGTCGCCGCGGCTCCCTCACCGGCATCGCCGTCGCCATCTTTGTCGCCCTCACTTACTTCGTCGTCGACGGCACCTTCAGCGCCATGGGCAACGTCAACTATCTCCCCGCGGCCCTGGCCGCCTGGTCCCCGGATATCCTCTTCGGCCTAACCGGCGGCTACCTGCTCCTCCGCACCCCGACGTAAGGTCAGGAATCGCATTAACATCCTTTGTTTGCATAACCGATTCCCGGTCTCGCCTCAGCGGTAAAACGGCGCTTTTCCTCCCGTAGGGACGGTCCAATCCCTCGCCTGATTCGATCGCTCCCCGCACTTCGTCCCGGAGGGACGGAACGAAAATAGCCCAGGGAAACCCTGAGCAGAGCGAAGGGGCACCCCTGGGAAACCTCCCGACCCAATCCGGTCGTCCCGCAGGGACGATGTGAAATCCGCAAAATATCCGCACTTCAATGGAATCAATCACTTGCAACCCATTCGTCCCGGAGGGAGGGAACGAAAATAGCCCAGGGGAACCCTGAGCGGAGCGAAGGGGCACCCCTGGGAAACCTCCCGACCCAATCCGGTCGTCCCGTAGGGACGATGTGAAATCCGCAAGATATCCACACTTCAATGGAATCAATCACTTGCAACCCAGCAGAAGAGTAGTTTCTTTTCCAGGATTCAGGCACATCCAGACAGCCCCTCACAAATTGAGCAAGACCCGTCGGCGTGTCGGCGTTCTATTCCAGCAGCTTGATCTGACGGCCGTCGTAGGCCAAGTCCAGCCGTCCGTAAAGGGCGGGTGGCTCCGAGTTCCAGGCCTTGCGGAGATCATGCAATTTTTTGCTGCGCACCTTCACATGGCGTGCCTACGAACAACGGAAACAGTCGCCGTTCTCCACGACCCTTCGGCGTTTCTCGGGACTGATCGACTCCAGCCCGATTCTCGATGGTGGATCTCTCAGTGAGCTATTTGACCGTTACAGGTATTCGAGAGGCCTAGGAAACCAACGCCCGCCCCGCAAAGAATCAAGCTCTCTATACAGGTGTCCGGAGGACGACAGGCATCCGAGCCACAGCGGGTGGAACGCTCAAGCGAATCATCGACTGCGTAATCGGCAGCGCCTGCAGGCTTGATTGGGGGCTAGTTTTTGCAGTTCACTCGTCGAAGATTTCCGCCGCGAACGCGACACGCTGTTGCGGGGGGAAGACCATCGCGGGGTGGTACTCGGCGGCCTGTTCGTACTCGACCTCAACTAGCCAAAAGTCCTCGTCATCCTCTGGGACGCTCCCTGCAGGTCGCTTCCTGAGATCATATCTGCGTTCAATAAGTGGGTAGGTTCCGGCAGGTCCGCCTCTCATCGGACGCTGCGACTCCGACGCGGCATTTCTCTTTAATTTCGGAGATACATGGCGCGTGGACCAGACATCTCGAACAGCGGCATTAACCGGCGGATCCCAGGCAAGGACCAAACGCAAGCGAGGCGCCTCGGCTGTCGCCAACCAATCCTTCGGTATCGGAACCATGATTTTAGCAATATCGCTATCGTCGTCCAAAACGCCCTGCCAGACCATGACCCCAGTCGAAAGAAGCGGCTCTATTAGCCGGTCAACGCTTGCCGTCCCCCTTCCGAGGGTACGCAATGCTAGGTCCCTCACCGCCGATTGTAATTCTGGGGGCATCGCAGTAAGTGCAAGGAAAGCCTTAACCGTCACTCCGAACGGCTGAGCCCCTCTATCGCACACTTTCTGCAGAATATCGAGGGCGAAGGCACATTCCCGCGCGAGAAGAGGTGCCGCGAAGGATGAGCCTGAACCGTCCTCCCACAGTCCTCCCATCGAGAGTCCCCACTCTCCGAGCCCCGGCGAAAACCGATAGGCTAAAGTCGAGTTTCCCCCACTCGCCGAAAAATCAGGTTTTGGACTGTCGCATAATCCTGGGCCGACACGACAAAAGGGGCTCGGCCATCCGATCTCTGGCGCAAGACCTCCAGGAGATAGGGTTCCGACATATGAACCACAGGTTAGTGAGTTGAAGCTCCTCGCCCACGGTCCCAGCGCCCATGCAGGGTCGTTGAAGTGTTGGGGATAATTCTGAGCCGGGACCACGCCTGGCGGGCTGTTTCCAGCTGACACGACTGCGATGATGTCGTTTTGGAAAATGAAATTATCAAGGTCTTGGACAAGAGCTAGCGACTCCGCTTGCTTGACCGGCTCCATGAGGCCCAACGGCCTCGCATCGAAGCTCATGTTGAACACTCGCACATCGGGCGCTGTCGAAACTACGGCTTGAAATGCGCCTAACACGCTCTTATCCTCGATCTCGCCCGGGTTTAAGCCGCTAACATTTACGTCATAGAATCGCGCCTGGCCATCCGGCGTTCGGGCTGGCGGGCCGCCGCTGTAGTCTGGGTCACCGAATACGATCCGGGAGGAAACGAAAGTTCCGTGCGAATCGGTCGCGGTTGGGCTCGAGGTTGGGGCGACATAGGCTCCGCGTCGGTATTTGCTTAAAATCGAATGGTTCGCAGGAACGCCCGTGTCCAACAACCCTACGACTGGAAGCCGATCGATGTCGAAATCTGATGGATTGCGAGCGCTCGGTGGTGGACCCGCGGGTGAGCTTCTAGCTACAAACGATGTCAGAGGCGAGTGGAGAGACTGGATTGAAAAAAAATCGCGAGCAATTCGTTCCAACGATTCCGCAGTGAGTTTTGCACGGAACCACTGGCGCCCCGAGTAGTCGGTCCCGGTTCCCTCAGGTCGTTCGCCCAATGTTCGGTTCAATGTGGCGACAATCGCGCGAATTACTGTGTCAGTTTCTGACCTTGTGAGGAGGGGCTGTAATTCGATTACACCATCACCAACGGATTTGCCGATGGATCGAATCCACTCCGGATCGACCTTAGCCTCAACGGGTACCATCTCGAATCTGTTTATTGTCGCCCACCGCGACTTCTCGCGCGCCCCCAATTCGGCGAGCGAGTGCGCGGAGTTTTCTAGTTGGCCTAACAGCTCCGGCTTCATGTGCACTACTGCCGCGCCGGACTCTGTTACGCCAATGAGGTCCATTCCCAGTCGCTTGAAAACCCGAGAATGCTTCTCGGAAAATATCGTGGATTCATAGATCTTCCCGTCCACTGCCTTTGTCTTATTTTCTGAAATCTTCGCCAGCCGTCCTTCCGGTTGAGCGAGCACAAAATATCGGCTGCTCTTTAGCGGATCGTGGGATGCTTGGATT
>JBEKZG010000074.1:0-10457 GCA_049510095.1 Occallatibacter sp. | reverse complement strand
CATCTCAAGCATTTTGTGCATTTACGCTAATACTCATTGCGAGCCTCCTGCGAGCGTCTGCCGCACCGCAGGTGCCACCACCGGCAAAATCAGCGCGCTCGGATATTCGGCGTCGTGATAAATCGTGTTCGTCCCCTTCACCATCGTCTCGCTGGTGGCTGCGTCCTTCCCTGTATTTAGATTCCGGTCAAACCGCGGAAAGTTACTGCTGCTCACTTCCAGGCGAATCCTGTGCCCTTTCAAGAACACATTGCTCGTCGCCCACAAATCGATCTTGTACTCATACACCTGGCCCGGCGTGATCGGCTTCGGCTCACCCTTGGTAGACTCCCGGTACCGCGCCCGCAGAATCCCTTCCGTCAAATTGATCGCCGTCCCGTCCGGCGCCACATCCACCAGCTTTCCGGTAAAGTCCGTGTCCACGGCCGTCGAACTGGCAAATAAATCCAGGGTCACCGGCCCCGTCACTTCCGCATCCTGTTCAAGGGGCGCAGTCGAGTAGACCAGCACGTCTGCCCTTTTCTCGACCTCGCTCTGATCTTGCGGCCCGCCCGCAAGATGTTTTGGGGCACAGCAAAGCGGTCCGCCCACCGTCGGCACTGGATTCGCGGGATCGTAGACAAAGTTGTCCCGCGCCGTTCCCGTCGCTCTATCGGTCGCCAGGACGCCGTCACCTCCCGCGCTGTTTGCCTTAGCGCTCGACCCCAGCAGATACCGCGTCTCCTTAGCCCGCTTCAGCGGCCATTCATCCTCAAACCGCCACTCGTTCTTCCCCATAACAAATATCTTCACCGGCTTGCCGTTCGCGAATTCGTTCTGCTTCCCCAGAAAAAGGTAGTCATACCAGTCCAGAATCACCGCGTTCTCATCAAATGGCGCATCCGGTCCAAAGTCCACCTGCCCTACCGTCCGTCCCCATCCCGAATGCCCACCGACAGTCACAATGAGGTGTTGCCCGTTGCGCGCCGCCTCGTTGCCCGCATGCGCCTTCAACCCCATATAATTGCGCAGCGAGCCGCCCTGAAAAATGTCGTACCACGCGGCAATCGTCAGCGAGGGCACCTGAATATTCTGGTAATTCTCCTCAATCGACCATTGCTTCCAATAGTCGTCGTAAAGCGGATGGTCGAGCCAATCCTGAAAATACGGAGCCAGCGCCCTGGTAAGGTCCACTCCGTCCAGCGGCGCGCGAATATTGAACACGGGGAACTTGCTCAGCGGCAGCACCGAGCTGCCTACCAGCGCATTGCTCTCGTCTTTAATCGCGCGGTTCAGCGTGTCCTGCGCCAGTCCCGATGTCCAACTCTCGTTGAACCACTGCTCGAATGCCCCACCCTGGTAGGTCCAGTTCTCGTGGTAGTTACTGGCCGTGATGATCGGACAGATTCCCGCAAGGTGTGGTGGATGGGCAATCGCGGCCAGCATCTGCGTTGCGCCTACATACGAACCGCTGAACATTCCCACCTTCCCATTCGAGTGAGGGAGCGCCGCAGCCCATTCAACCGTGTCGTAGCCATCGTCGGTCTCATGTTTGAAGGGATACCACTCGCCCTCGGATGTGTACCGTCCGCGCACATCCTGAATCACCACAATGAAACCGCGCGCCGCGCCTTTCTGGCCAATGGGCGCCATCGAATCCTTGTTGTATGGCGTGCGCGTCAGCAGCACCGGATAGCTCCCCTCCGCGGCAGGCCGGTAAATGTCCGCGCGCAGTGTCACGCCGTCGCGGGTCTTCATGGCGATGTTCTTTTCGGTCAAGATTTGCGCAGGCGGCGCGGCAATTTGAGCAGCCTGCTGACACAGGCCGGTCACACACGGCACCGTAAGCGCAAATGCAATCAAGCAAAGACTCTTCTTCAACATTGGTGGCCAGCTCCTCAAGGGCTATACAGGCTGCGGATAAGCCCCTTTTCGGGAATGTTTTGTAACAAGGGCACGGCTTCACAGCTTGGTGAAAAACTCATTCAATGCAGGCCTTGTATCAGGGCATGACTTCAGTCATGCCGATAAGGCCAATAAAATGAGTCGGGCTTTAGCCCCTGCCAAAGCTCGTTCTGTATCGCCGAAACCATTCTATGGGTTGAATGCCGGAATGAGAGTAGCTCCCTCTGCGGTGTATTGTTGTTGACGGCTGAAAATTCCAAATCACGGGGTGTGGCTGTGCATTCTTTGAATCGCAGGGGATTTATTAAGGCGGCCGGCGCCGCAACCACAGGAACATTGCTCAGCGCAAAGCTTCATGCACTGGCCGCTGCGCAAACGGAACCGGCGCGTGCCATCGCCGCAAACGACCACATTCAGATCGCGCTCATCGGCGCGGGCGGCCAGGGTCAGGGAGACACCAAGACCGCCATCCAGGTCCCCGGCGTCAAGCTGGTTGCCGTAGCCGACTGCTACGATGGCCGTCTCGCGCACAGCAAGGAGTTGTGGGGCGACGACATCTTCACCACCCGCGACTACGGCGAAATCCTTGCTCGCAAAGACATTGACGCGGTGATCATCGGCACGCCCGACCACTGGCACAAGCAAGCCAGCGTCGACGCCATGAAGGCCGGCAAAGATGTCTACTGCGAAAAGCCGATGATCCATCTCTATGCCGACGGCCCCGAGATGATCGAAGCCGCGCGCTCTACCGGCCGCATCCTTCAGGTTGGCAGCCAGCGGGTCAGCTCCGTCATCTACGCCAAGGCAAAGGAACTGCTCGCTTCGGGCGCCATCGGTCAGCTCAACATGGTCACCGCCCGCTGGGATCGAAACTCGTCCATTGGCGCCTGGAATTACACGGTCCCGCCCGATGCCTCGCCTGAAACCTGCGACTGGCCGCGCTTTCTCGGTACCGCTCCTAAAATCCCCTTCAACGCCGAGCAGTTCTTCCAATGGCGCAAATGGAAGGCCTACGGCAGCGGCGTGGCAGGCGATCTATTCGTCCACCTCTTCAGCGGCACCCACTTCATCACTGGCTCGCACGGCCCCACCCGCGGCATGGCCACCGGTGGCCTGCGCTACTGGAACGACGGCCGCGACGTGCCCGACGTGATGCTGGGCCTCTTCGATTACAAAGAGGGTTTCAACCTGAGCCTGCGCGTCAACTTTGTCGACGGCGGCGAAGAAAGCGAAGGCCTCATTTTCACCGGCTCTGAAGGCACCATGGAGATCGCCGGCAATTCCGTCAGCGTCAGCCGCGTGCCGCGCGAGAAGGCTCCCGGTTACACCATCGGCACGTTCACTGAGGCGATGCAGAAACAGATCGTCGCCGAATACCAGGCAAAGTATCCGCCGCATGCGGAAGGGGCGTCCCTCGGCGGGAGCGAAAAATTCGTCGCGCCGCAAGGCTACAGCGACAGCTACGACCACTTCCACAACTTCTTCGCATCGGTCCGTTCCCGTAAGCCCGTAGTCGAGGACGCAGTCTTCGGCTACCGCGCCGCCGGAGCCGCCCTGCTCAGCAATCTAAGCCTGGAGCGCAGCGCCATCGTCAACTGGGACCCAGAAGCGATGAAGCTGGCCTAGTACTACAGTTGTGGATCGCGATTTCCGAAGGGAGCAGAGGGTTTCCCGGAGCGAACACGGGGGTCCGGAGCGAGAAGAGGCTTTCACGGAGGGAGCAGGGGTTCCCGAAGGGAGAAGGGATTTCCCGGAGGGAGAAGGGATTTCCCGGAGGGAGCAGGGGGTTCCCGGAGGGAGCAGGGGGTTTCAACCCCCTGAAAACAGGCGCCAATCGCGAGGCCTTCAGGCCCGGACCTGGATACCTGATCCATCCCCGTGTGTGGCGAGGACGGTCACAAACTCAGCCTCTTGAAACGGTATGAGAGATGGCTTGACCACGGAATTTCCACACCCAAGAAAGGGTAATGTCCGGATTGCCGACGATACAGGAACTACCCATTCCGGGCCCCTGGGGCGTTTATAGGTACGAATCGAGGTTTCAGCGGCAGGTTGGGCTGAACACCAAACGTTCGGTTTAGGGATCGAGTTCCATTATGGCGTCATGTTTCCAAGCCCATCGGAGACCCTGGCGAATAAGCGACGAAGCTGTGATACTTTCTGAAGTGGGAAAACGCTACTGACTTGAGGTGTTGTAAGATGACTTTACGTATCGTCTGAGGTGAGTCGTGCGATTCTCGGTTCCACACCCAATTCCGTATCAGGGAAGCAAACGTCGGCTTGCCGCTGCGATTCTGAGCCACGTTGAAGCGGGGCGCTATGAGAAATTTGTCGAACCATTCGCGGGTTCGGCGGCGGTGACACTAGCTGCCGCCAGTCGGATGACGTTCAGACGGTTCGAGATCGGTGACCGGCTTGAACCTCTCGTGCGGCTTTGGCAGGCGATCATCGACGATCCGGATAGCATTGCGAACGAGTACGAGCGTCTTTGGAACCTAGAGCGCATCAGACCGATAGATGAGTTTTACGCAATTCGTTTGCAATTCAACGAAGACCGTGATCCTGCGAAGCTTCTCTATTTGCTCGCGCGATGCGTAAAAAACGCGGTGCGCTTCAACCCCTCGGGAGAATTCAACCAGTCCCCGGATAAGCGGAGAACGGGAACGAATCCGGTCGCAATGCGAAAGGAACTGCTTGCGGCACATCGGTTGCTCCATGGGAGAGCTCGGACAGTGTACGCTGACTTTCTGGAAGTATTTGAAGCCGCCGAGCCGGGGGATTTCCTTTATTTGGACCCTCCCTACCAAGGCACAAGCGAAGGACGCGATTCGCGTTATATCGGCGGGGTTACCCGCAAGCGAATGATTGAAGGGTTGAATCTCCTCAATGAAAAGGGAATTCCCTTCATATTGAGCTACGACGGCTCCTGCGGGGATCGGACCTACGGGGACCGGTTGCCGAGGGAAATCGCGTCACGGATTTTGCTCGATGTTGGGAGGTCGAGCCAGGCAACATTGAACGGCCAAGATCAAGTGACCGTTGAATCGCTTTACGTTTCTCATAACGTTGTCCCCGCAACTACTGACGACCGGATGATGGACTTGCGCCAGTTCGATGAGCAACTCTCTATGACCCAATTATTGCTTTGATCTCGTCCGCGACCGATCTCCCGTTTCGGTCGGCGCTGCTTTTCAATCGTTCGAACGAGTTCACTTCCCCACCCTTCCACACGATATCCACTAGTTTTCCGGTTGCATTGCAACATGGATATACGCTTCAGGATTCGCCCAGTAGCATGAGAGGCAAGTGTCAAAATCCTTGAGTTTTAGCCAATTCTCGCAGTGCTCGCATTCCCATGATTTCTTCCGATTGCACGCACCGTCGAGCAACTGATACGGATCGGTTTCATCGCGTTGGGACTCCCCCGCAACCTGAAATGGGATTCGGTGGTCAACTTGGATATTGTGTACGGCTCCGCATAGGTTGCATCTCCCACCCTTGCGCTTGATGATGGCATCGCGTTCCTTTTCCGCGAGAACGACGCGCCCCGTCGGATTGGGGTCAAGCTCCCGTTCATCGAACTCGTATGCGGCGATAGCCCGGCCGTCCCCGCGCCTTGCCTTGACTCGTGTGAGGGCAAATCCGAGATCGACTGCATCCTGCCTCGCACGGGGAGGGTACTCATATCCTTCTTCCTTAATTCGGATGGTCGAGACACTTCCGTTCTTGACGATTGAATCGAGGACAAATCGCGCGCGCTTGTTTGTGACGGTTTTGATGCGCTCAAGAAGCTTCGCGGGAATTGGTTTCTACTCAGCCATTGAAGAACTCCTTCGGTGAAACCCCTAACGCCGCCGCGATCAAATGAATATTGACAAGGCTGATATTGCGCTCGCCCCGTTCCACGCTTCCGATGTAGGTCCGGTCCAGATCGCAGTTGTATGCCAATGCCTCCTGTGAAAGGCCCCTCAGTTGGCGAAGTGCGCGCATCCTCGACCCGAATTGCTTTTGAACTACCTCAGCTCTGTTGGAAGGCATCGCTGCAATCGAAACAGCTATGGTGACAATAAGTCTACGGACTTTACGTCTCATCTCGTTGAGGGAAGCAAGGGCGGACACTCGGCGGGTGGCCCCGGTCCCTCGCCTTTGGGGACCGGGGATAAAGAATCCGGTCGTTCTTCGGGTAGCACCTGAGTGACCGCCGATCCGGAAATAACACCGGATCAACAGCAGTCAAAATCGCGTCCAACCCTCTTTTGCTTTGCCATTTTGCAGAGAACTGGCTTCCCCCGGCGCACAACAGGAACAGTGCACCTATGAGCAGCATCTGTCTGGCGCGCTATGCAAGCACTGCGAATCCGTCGCCCGCAAAATCATCCGTAAACCCTCTTTCAGAAGATCTTTCCTATGACGGCCTTCGCAAGAGTGGCAGCCCACGATTGGCTTTCTTTGGTTTCCGAAGCTTGTAAGGCTCGCTTCAGGCAGTTTTCCTAACTTTCTATGGTTGGTTATTGCCATTTTTCCGAACTTTCTATGGTGATGTTTCATCGGCAGGTGCTCCCGGTCCCGATGATAGTTCCAATCGCACCGGGGGTGGGGAACGGGGCCCCGAACGTCTTTCATGGGGACCCCGTTTTCCAGATCAACCTGCGTTCGCTTTTCGCTCCGTATCTCGCGCAGGACGGCCAACAAACTCCAACTTCTTATTTCGCCTGTGCCATCTCCGCAACAACTGCGGCAATCTTATCGAGTATCTGGTTCCAGCCCTCGAGTTGACCGCTGTTTTTCGCGCCCTCCATGGGTTCATTGCCAATGAAGGTGAGTTTCGTCCGGCCGTTTCCAATATCCTCAAAGAGAGTCACATCGTACGCGCCCTCAATGGCCTCATGGGCGATTCCATATTGCGCAGGCTCAACCTTGTTTCCCTCCGGGTTGGAAAAGTACATGGAGGAAACGATCTTTTCGTGCGGAACTATCTCGTGGTATTCAACAGCATTCCAGAACTCCTGCCCATCCGGCGCTCTCATGCAGCACAGAAGCTTTCCTCCCACTCGAAAATCCATCTTGCAAACAGGCGAAGTAAAACCCTTCGGCCCCCACCACTGCATGATGTACTTCGGGTCTGTCCACGCCTTCCAAACCAGTTCGCGTGGGGCATCGAAAACTCGTGTCACAACCATCCGCTCTGTCTCGTTAACCGTGTTCTTTGTCATCTCTGACCTCCATTTTTTTCATTTGATTCACCACCACTTCCAGTTTGTCGAAACTCTCTTCCCAGAATTCGCGATAATTCAGCGCCCAGTCGCTGACTGTCTTTATCGCCTCCGGCCTGAGCGTGCACATACTCTCCCGTCCACGCTTCGTCTTGATCACAATCCGCGCCCGCACAAGGCAGGCGATATGTTTTGAAATCATTTGCTGCGAGAGTGCAAACGGTTCTGTCAATCCATGCACAGAGGCGGGCCCGCGTGAGAGCCGTTCGATCATCGCCCGCCGGGTTGGATCGGACAAAGCCGTAAATGTTGTATCCAGATAATCCACAACCATATGGTAGTGGATTATCTATCAATGTCAAGTGGCCGGGTGGCCGCGATTCCGATGATTGTTCCAAGCCCCGCCGGGGGTGCCCCCGGTCCGGAGTCCTCACGGACTCGGGATCCCCGGCGACAGGTCTTCGTCTCTGAGGTGAGGATAGGTCTTGGTCCGTGGGGTGGCGATCCCTCGCCTTGGGGACCGGGGAGATGGAATCCGGTCGCTCTTCGGATAGCGCCTGAGCGACCGCCAATCCGGAAGTAACCCCGGCCGAAGGCTTCAGCCCAAACCGCCCTTGCGGGCCTCCCGCGAGCGTCTGCCCCACCGCGGGTGGTTTGCAGAACATTAGGCTCCCCGGGCGCACAATAGGAACAATGAATCTATGAGCAACATCTGCCGGGGGCGGTATGCGGACACTGCGCATCCGCCACCTGCAAAAACCACCGTAAACCCTTCTTCAGAAACTCCTTTCCCGTAACTGCCTTCGCAAGGGGGGGTGTCCATGATTAGTTTTCTTTGGTTTATGAAGCTTGTAAGATTCGTCTCAGGCAGTTTTTACGAACTTTCTATGGTTTGTTATTGCGAGTTTCCGAACTTTCTATGGTGACGTTTCATCGGCTCCTTGCGCCGTAAGCATTTGTAAATAATATACTTATTAAAATCCGATCGCAGAAAAAGCCGATCGGGAAGTTTTTGGGTTGTGAAACTGTGAGATCGGCTAACGTATTCAAAATAAATAACCTACAAGAGAAATACTCCCAAATACACAGCCCCTGTGATTCTGTGAAACTGTGGACCCTCCGCAGATCAGTAGTAAGTGACGCTGCGGTAAGCCAGCCGCTGTCGATCCAACAGCAAGCGCGCAAACACCACGCCAAATAGGAACCCGGCGATGTGCGCAAGGTAAGCCACGCCGCCCGTCCTCACCTCGGCCACTGACCCGAAATTGAGCACCTGCATCAGAAACCAGAATCCGATCACCAGCACCGCGGGAATGTAAGTGACGCGGATAAGGATCAGAAAGAAGATCACCGTGCGGATTCGATCCCGCGGAAACGTAACGATGAATGCCCCCATCACCGCGGCAATCGCGCCGCTCGCGCCAAGCACCGGGATCGAAGACAACGGATCGGCCATCACCTGCGCCATCATGGCGAATAGCCCGCCGGCAAGATAGAACACCAGAAACCGGAATGAGCCCATCGCGTCTTCAATTTCCCGTCCGAATGCCCATAGATAAATCATGTTGCCGATGATGTGCAGCCAGCCGCCATGCATAAACATCGACGTGAGCAGCGTGATGGAGCGATGGCCGTGCGTAATGCGGTGAGGAATTGCGGACCAGTGCCGGACAAATGCATTGCCGCCCTTGAGTTCAAGGAAAAAGAGAAAGACATTGACGGCAATGATGAGGATGGTGACAACGCTCGGGCGCCGTGGCCGGCGCGACGCGTCGCCCAAGGGGATGAAACCGCCCATTACATCCCGCCCTTGCCCAGTAGAATGCCAATCCCATACGTGACCGCACCTTCCACCGCGCCGACGACAGTCATTTCAATACCTGAAGACCACCACGACCGCACAGTAATCAAGCTCTTCGCCGCGCCCACCGCAAAATGCGCCGCTAGCGAAATCGCCGCAGCGGCGATAACCGCCGGAACGCCCTGCATGAAGAAGAACGGAATCACAGGAATCATGGCTCCGACGGCGGTGGAAAGTGCGCCCGAAGTGGCCGAAACCGTGGGATTGCTCAACGCCTCTTCCGAAGAACCAAGCCGCTCACTGGCCAGCGCGCGCAGCAACTGTTCCGGATCGCTGGCAATGTGATTCACCATGTGCAGCGCGTCCGCTTCAGGCAACCCCTTCACCTGGTAGTAGAGCGAGAGCAGTTCGCGTGCTTCGGGCCCGTTCATCTGGATCGCCTCGCGCTCGCGCTGCAACTCCGCGTGGTAGATCTCGCGCTCGCTCTTGGCGGCCAGATAGGCACCCGATCCCATGCTCAACGCCGACGCAATCATGCCCGATAGCCCTGCCAAAAGCACATACTTGCTATCGCCGGCCGTCGCTCCGGAAACGCCGGAGACAATGCCGAAGATGGCGCCCAGCCCGTCGTTTACTCCGTAGATGGCGTCCCCGATCCACGCTCCAGGCTGTTTGCGTCCCTGGCTGCGCTTGGCCAGCAATTCTTCCAGCACCGCCTTGGGGTCAATCTTGGGGGCACCGGCCGGCGTCGTGTAGTGGCCGCGGAGCAGCGAACCCAACTCGTGGTAGTGGTCCTTTTCATCTTCGATTACGTGATCCAGAATCGCGGTCGATCCCTCGTCGCCCAGCGCCTTCAACTGCTCGCCGTAGGTGGCAATGTGGCGGCTCTCTTCAATCTCCAGCCGCCGCAGGGCCATCCTCACACCGCCCGCGCGATTGGCCAGCGAATCCGCCTCGCCGCCCGGCTTACCCTTGTAAACAGGCTCGGGTCCGCCCAACTCCTGAATGCGCCCTTGCCACAGCGCCGCGTGCTCCCACTCCGCGTTGGCAAGGTGCCGCAGCACCTGCGCCCGAACTGGATCCGTGTCCCGCTCGGCCAGCGCCAGGTATGTGTGGTACGCCTCCGTTTCGGCTTGCCAATTCTCCTCCAGCGCCGCCAGCACTTTCTTTAGCTTGGCCGGATTCATGGTTGCAGTTGCCACTTGTCTCTCCTGACTTTGTATTGAGGATACGGCATTTCTGGTCGCCATTGCAGGCTCCCTGGCGGTGAATTCGGCCCGTACAATTCGTCTGCTTGCCCATCGGCCTCCCCGGTTCCGCTAGTTTCCGACTGACACGCCGCCTGCCAAGTCGTTCAATCGTTTCCGCAATCACTTCCCCTGCGCAGGGTTTTCCGTATAGTGTTGTGTGGTGCAAAAAGCCACATACCGGACGAACCGAAACGAACCGTTTCGCTGCGCCGGGAGCGTTTTGTACGCGGAACGCGCCATCTGGCCCAACCGGGCAAGACTTTCTTAAGGAAACGGGGAACAACCTTCTATGGCAACGCAATCGAAACA